>PWFZ01000402.1 GCA_003555185.1 Balneolaceae bacterium
CGAATTCGAAGAAGATACTGAAGTGGAACTGACCGCTACCCCGGAAGATGGTTGGTCATTTGTGGAATGGGAAGGTGACCTGGACGGAAGTACAAACCCGCAAACCATTACCATGGATTCCGACAAAAGTGTAACGGCTGTATTTGAAGAAGATGATAGTAACAATGGGAACGATGGAAGCAATGGAAACAATGGCAGCAATGGCAGCAATGGCAGCAATGGAAATAATGCTAAATAATGAGTTATCTGTATAACAAAACAGCATCGGAATATAACATCATCTATCCTCAACCCTTTATTTTACAATGACATACTGTTTAAGTGCTGTTAAATAGATATAAGTAAAAAAAATAGCTTAATAAAGCTGACTGTTATGAGAAAATCACTGAAAGATGTTACATCAGTACTGGTGCTTGGCACCGAAAGTATCATTGTTTTACCCGTTACCAGATCATTAGGACGGTTATTACCAACGGCTAAAATTTATACCCTATCCCCTGAAAAAAATGGTAGGCCGCCTTGGTGTTCATCAAAATATATTGATGATTGTTATTATTTTTACTCCACTGACAATTCAAGGAATTTGCATGAATTAATTGAATGCATAAAAATTACTCAAGCCGACATCTTATTGCCGGCAGATGAAAATTATGTGCGATTTTTGGCAGAATATCAGGATATAATTAAAAATCATGTACTTCTCCCACCACTTCCGTCTCCTGAATTACTCGACCAATTAGTTCCTAAAGACCAATTGAATGAATTTTTAAAGGCGCATGATTTACCTCATCCGAACAATTTCAGCATTAATGATCCGGAACTTTTCAACCGGGATATCAGATCAACTCCACTTTTATTAAAATCTGTGAGGGGGTCATCCGGAACCGGTATGAGAAAAGTAATAGACGAAAATGAATTACGGGATATCATCAAAAATGTAAATCCTAACGACTATTTTTTACAGGAAGAGATCAAAGGAGAAATCATGGGGTGTAGCTTTCTGGCTATCGAAGGGGATATAAAAGCATATTCAATTCAAAAAAATCTGGCAAAAACCGGTTACAACTTCTCCACAGAAATGAAGTTTATTTATCATAATGACATTTACAATACAACCTGTCGCCTGGTAAAGGCCGCCGGGTATAGCGGGCTTGCAAATCTTGACTTTTGTATAGATGAAAATGACGGTCAGGCTAAACTGATTGATTTTAATGCCCGGTTCTGGGTTTCATTATTGGGAGCAAAAGCCGCAGGAATTGACTTCACTAAATTGTACTGTTTAGCCGCACTTGGCCAAAATATTGAGCAACAGCACTACAATGAGTGCATATACAAAATGGGCAACAGCTCAATAAAATATCAAATAAACCGGGTTGCAAACCTTTTTAGACCCTCTTTATCAAAAAGTATTCATACAGATTTGTGGGATAGAGTTTGCGACCCCGAACCAGAGATCAATCGATATATGAATAATCGATACAGGAACTGAGTGATTCAATGATTACAGCCTCCGTATTGTTATCGAAGGTTTCTAACGACTCAGCATAACTATGTTTTCACCGTTGTTGTGCTGCTCATTAAATGTTGTGGAAAACGAATGAATTGCCTGATACCTGCTGTAACGGTTAAGTACATCTTCTACATAATTAACCGTTTCCGTACCCCTTTTATATCCAAAACGTGCATGTTGATAATACTCAGGATCCATCAATTTAAGAAGGGCATCCGCAATGTTGCGCCATTCGTCGGGTTCATTTCCAAGCTGAACAGCCAGTTCTCGTGCATCAGCAAGATTGCCCATCCCTACGTTGTACGCTGCAAGAGCAAATGAGTGTTGATTAAGCGAATCCAGATGGGCTTCCCGTGTTAAATGTTTCTTAAGATATCGTACACCTTCGCGAATATTGATTTCCGGATCAAATAGATGTGACTTATTTTTTACCTGAGAAAACCGAGGGATAATTTGCATAAGACCAAGTGCTCCTGCAAGACTTTCTGCACCGGGATCAAATGCTGATTCTTGTGCCATCACGGCTATCACCAGCTTCCAATCTACACCGGCTTCGTCTGCTATGGATCTAACCATATCATCGTATGGTGACAGATACCCGGAGTAAATAGTATCGTAAGCACGATCTCCATACCGGCTCTCCAAACGATCAGTTTTAAAGTAGCGGCGATTTAAATTATTCAAATATGCTGACCTAAGAATACGTCCATCCGACTCCCGAATTTGCAGATGCTTCTCCATAAACTCATCCATTTTCTGCTTTAAGACGGATGCATTTTTACGAGTTGCCCAGGCAAGTGTATCGCTTTTCACAACTATAATTCCCGGGGTAATTCTACCAATGTAATATGCTACTGTTTCGTACTGTTCACCACCTAAAACCTCTAGACCTACCCCATCATCAGCGACTCCTATCAAAGATATATGATCTACTTGATGTTCGCCTGTCTCAGATAACTGATCAATAAAATTGTATGGTTTTGAGAATTGCACACGATCAAGGCGCTCATTTGTTATTTCAAAATGATCAGCTATTATGTCCCCTTCCCCCTTGTTTAGAATATCTATTGGATCTTCATCATAGCCGATAAGTACCACTTCTACTTTCAGGCCGTTTTCCCTTGCAAAGCGGGAAACAAGTTCAAATTCAAACCCGCGATCCATTCCATCAAGTAAAAAGTAAGAAGTGGAGTTATAACGGGTGATCATTCGGATGGTGCCCCGCTCCTTAATTTCTTCGTAATCAGCGAAATATACAGGTTCTGAACTTTTTTCTTCTACTTCTATCGGTTCAAAGTAGTCGATTTTTGCGCACGAATAGATTCCTGATATGAACAGAAAAATCAGGCTGGCAGCCATAATTTTCCTGGAATTTTGTTTAGATGGTTTAACCATTTTAAAGACTCTCTCTTTTACCAACGTTTTTTATAAGCCATAACCAGGCATATCTTCTCATCTTCAGAGAAATTGAGGAGCACATTAAAAATTGCCCCGATAGATCCCAATCAATAATGCAAATTGGTCTTACCTAATAGAACTCTCTGTTTTTAGATTTTCCAAAAACCTGCACCCCGATACACATCTATTATAAGTGAAGCCGGTTCATTCTTTATCGAAAACTGAACATAATTACGTATGCAACAAAATCAACCCTCTCCCTTACAAGGAAAGAGGGTTTAATCCCATTATCTGCAATTACGTTAATAGTATTATCAAAATGATGATCAGTAGCGCTGTAGTAACACTAATGGTTACAGTGCGGTTGGCCTGTTCGAAATACTGTTGTGAGTATTCGGAAAAATCAACGAGATCCTCATCCTGTATTTCAGTAAACCCATCCTGGCCGTTCAATTCGTTCTGTTTTTCTTCGATTCCGCTTCTAAAGGAATTTAGCTGGGCTTTTTCATCTTCAGAAAGTTGTGTTATCGATTCAAGCCGATCTACAGCTGTAATCATTTTACTAAATGATGTATTTAACAAGGCTCGCTGTTCATCCGCATGCTCTGCTTTTTCAACATTCTGAACGGCTTCATTGAAATGCTTTTTAAATGTTTCCGTAACAGAAGACTGTGCTATTGCAACAGATTGAAGGGCGAATAGCAACATTACAGATGTTATTGATAAAAGGTATACTTTTTTCATTGTACGTTAGGTTAAGTTATCTCTCTTGCTATATATTAATTGACAAATAATCGTTCACTTAAAAGAATTTTATAATGTATTTTTAAACAAACTTTTAAAACGTATTTATACAATATTCTTTAACAAAATTACTCTTGTGAGAAAATATGTAGAACCTTTCGGTGGCGGACGTTACATATAAATAAAGAAATGTTACTAAACTTACAGATTTACCTGCTTTGGCTGACTACCCAAACTTCTCATACAGTTTTAAGATAACCTTTAACATGTGTGTCTCTGACAGGCTTATTATTACTTATCTCTAATATCTGTAAATACTGGCTCTATGAGGACTTAAAAAAGTTCTGTGCTATCGATTCAGCTAAAATTAGAATTTAGATCATGATGCAAATATTCTGTAGTATCCCATTTCTTCTTTCGACCACAACCTTACAAAGATCGAAATAAGTATTGTTGACAAACAGACCTTTTCTAAGAAACCATTGCTTAACCTTTCCTTTAAATGCCATTGCACTCCTTAGGTAGCAAATTAAGTTATATTATTAATTTAAAAAGAATTTATACGATTGAAAGACTGAAAAACTTTGCCTTACTCTAGATTTCACCGTGTTTTTTTAAGCACTAAAAGTAATTTACTGTAAAATCTATAATCATTTTAAAATTAAATGTAATGTCTGTGTAGCTAATAGTATTCATCTTTGAATTGCATCAATTATTATCTATTTGGCAATAGGAGTGGTTAGAGTTCTAACCAAATAAAATCAAGATACTACTTGCATCACCCGTTAGGTTTACCTGACGTTAGCTGTAAGAATAGTCGTTAAATAAAAGAGAGATTAAATTATGGAAAATGATACCGTGGATGATAGAAAGTCTACTAATACTAAAAACATCGGAGATTCTCGTGAAAAACCTGTTCTGATTACAAAAAGCCCCGCTATGCTTGATTTATACCGCAAAATCAAATTGGTGGCAAAAACAAAGGCGACGGTTTTAATAACCGGTGAAAATGGAACAGGTAAAGAGGTTTTTGCCAGTCTTCTGCACTATCACAGCAAAAACAGTAACAAGCCTATGGTAACCGTAAACTGCGGAGCCATTCCCGGTGAACTTGTTGAAAGTGAATTACTAGGTCACGAAAAAGGCGCTTTTACAGGTGCTATCGCGCAAAAAAAAGGGTGCTTCGAAATGGCCGATAAAGGTACTCTGTTCCTCGACGAAATTGGAGAAATGTCCTTAAATGCTCAGGTTAAATTGTTGCGAGCTGTTGAAATGGGCACCTTTCGCAGAGTAGGTGGTAAAGAAGAGGTTCATGTTGATGTGACCTTAATTTCGGCTACCAATAAAATTTTAAGTGATCAGATTAAAGCAGGAAGCTTTCGGGAAGATCTTTTTTATCGGTTAAATGTTGTAGAGTTATATATACCACCGCTCCGACACCGAAAAGAGGATATCCCACTGCTGGTAGAATTCTACAAAAATGTTTACTGCGATCTTTACGAGCTGCACGACGCAGATTTTACAAAAGAAGCATTAGAGGTATTGATGAACTATGACTGGCCTGGAAACGTACGTGAATTAAAAAATACCATAGAGAGATGTATAGTTCTTCTTGAAGGAAGTAAGGTTACACCCGATATGTTGCCGGTTTCAATTTCCAAAGCAAAATCAAAATATTTCAACGGCTTCTCTGATGATTCAAACAGCTACCTTCATATTCCGGTTGGAACCAGCCTGGATGAAATTGAAAAACAAGCTATTAAACAAACTCTTCGATCTGTAGATAATAATAAAACAGAAGCGGCAAAATTGTTAGGGTTTGCCAGAAAGACCCTGCACAACAAACTTGACAGATACGACTCAGAGAGCTACAGTACTATACAAAATAATAAAGCCAAGCCCGAAAAATCGGACTTGGCTGAAGTTTCAGCGATGAGTTAAATGAATCTCATGCTTCAGGAATAAGTAACTTCATGAAAATGGAGTTACTTAAGGCCCCTCATGTTGTCTATATGTTGTTTGAACTTGTTATAAAGCTCTGTATCCTCACGTCCGCCGGGATAGCAGATATTTCCGCCAAATTCCCAGCACTTTTCGCCATCGGCAACAAGTTGCCACAACAGGTTTCCATCCACTTTAAGATCTTCGACCTGCTCGTAAAGATCATCATACATTGCGTGAACGTTGTCATTAGCCCAAGCCGGGAAACCAAATTCACCAATTATAAATGGCTTATCATGGTTATCAGCAATTCGCTGGTGATCAACTAACCAGGCACGCTGTGCTGTTAACATATCATCAGTTACGTTTTGGCCAAATCCCCATTCGTTAGGGTACCAGTGCGCACTCCCGAAATCAATTTCAGGGATGGCTGTATTCTGGATATAACTGGTTCCGAGTTGTGCCCGAAGTACATACGTATTGCTGTAATCTTCCACTGTATATTCAGATGGAGTTCCATCATCAAAACCCTCTTCACCCGTTCCTACCAAGTGATTCGAGTCGATTGATTTGATGTACTGAGCAATTTCCTGATACCAGTCTCGCAATACTGCCGGGTTTCCATTGCTGTTTCGGCCTTCGTTCATTATTTGCCATGCAAAAATAGCAGGCTCATCTTTGTACTTCACTCCGGTTACTGTATTCACACGGTTTAGAAGCATATCGATGTAATCCTTAAACCATTTCTGAGTTTCGCTATTGTTCATAAAGAACTCCATATTTCGAGACGGATTGGATGCACCGGCCCAAGTATTATACTGGCAGATACCGCCTAACTCATCCCAATAATTAACAAATGGAATGATAAACTTAATACCGCGCTCTTTACCTTTTGCAATAACCCTGTCAAGATCACGCAGTGCAGATTCGCTGTACTCACCCGGTGCAGTTTGAATTACGTTTTCATTCGAGTCATGCCTGCTATATCCGCAATCATACCCATCATAAAAACCCCACATTCGAAGTACGGTTACACCGGATTCTTCGAATAGGTTAAATGCACGATCCACCACCCCTGAATTTATTTTCTCATAGTTTGGCAGATAATAAGCGTTAGTACCGGCAAAACGGTAGGTTTCACCATTTAATACAAAATTAGAGTTTTGGGTTGTAACAAAATCTCCGGAAGAAGGTGGTGCTGTATATGACTCTGATTCCGTTGATAAGGACCAGACATCTGACCACTCATCGTGGGCACCTTCTACTTTCACTCGCCAATAGTACTCTTTCTCGTAATCCAGATCTTCAACAGAGTATGATGAACCGGTTACTGTTTCTTCCATAAGAACAAAACCAAATGATGGATCATCAGAAAGCTGATATTCATATCTATTGAACCCGCTCTCTTCTTCCCATGTAAATTCGAGATTTGTCGACAAATCCGTGTCGCCATCAGCCGGAGAAATCAGCGTTACTTTTGGATGTGTTGTGTCATCTGAGTCGTCATCACCTGAGTCACCAGAATCATCACCGTTGTCACCATTATCTCCATCATCGGGGTCATCACCGTCATCGCCAGAATCATCTGTGCCATCTCCTGTTTCAACTAAGAAACTCCATACGGAAGACCATGGACCGTTTCCGGCTTCCAACTCCGGAGCAACTCTCCATGAGTATTCTCCGGCTTCCAGGTCATCAACATTAATAGAAGATGATGATACCAGCGTATCCACGATAAGCTCGGTAAAATCGGCATCAGCTGACACCTGGTAGTTATAATTTTCCACATCTTCCATGGCATCCCATTCAAACTTGATTTCACCCTCTTCGAGGTTTATGCCATCATTTGGGGAAATCAAATCTACAGCGCCGGGTTCGGCTTCAGATTCTCGTGTGGTGAAGCTCCACACCTCTGACCACGGACCTGAGTTACGTTGTTTTATCGGAAAAACTTTCCAGTAATAGGTAGTTCCGCGGGTTAAAGAAGTAGCATTAAAAGATATAGAAGCATTATCAAATGAATCGGCTTCAATCACAGTATCAATTACTGCTGATTCAAAGTTTTCCGTTTCGGAAACCATTAATTCATATGTTCTAGCTCCCCTAATTTGTTTCCATACCAGTTCAACATTTATTGACTGATCTTTCGCACTGTTTTCAGGAGATAACAGTTCTAACTGTTCTTCCGTATCTGTATCAGTATCACCAACACCTGGATCAACAGAATCGCATTGGGTTATAAAGGCGAATACCACAATCAGTGGCACTGCCAACTTAAGAATTGTTGTTTTCATTATGAGCGTTTTTAGAATTGATCATTCCAAAATTGAGCATAGTTAAGCCGGCCCATTTAGATTTGAGCTTTCTAAATCGGATACTTAGTAGCTGAGCAACTTCGGAACTGAGCGTTTTTATTTAGAGCGTTTTGAGAACTCGATAAACCTTTTATGTAAGTCTTACCGATTACATTCAATCTTACGTTGATTGAAATTTCACTACATCGAATTATAAACCGAGCGCATAAAAGCCCGGTTTACTTACATTCGGCCTTACTTAATGTTCTTCATATTGGTAACATGTTCCTGAAACTTCATATAGAGGTCGGCATCTGCACGGCCTGCGGGATAACAAATATTACCACCGAATTCCCAGCATTTTGTGCCGTCTGCAACTAACTGCCATAACAAATTTCCATCTATCTGTATACTTTCAGCATGCTCGTATAAGGCATCATACATTGCATGTACGTTGTCATCAGCAAAACCAGGAAATCCAAACTCACCGATCACAAATGGTTTGCCATGGCTGTTGGCAATTTCCTGATGATCATCAAGCCATGCGCGTTGTGCTACGAGCATTTCGTCATCTACAGTGGTTCCAAACCCAAATTCATTTGGATACCAATGAGCTGTTCCAAAATCTATTTCAGGGATAGCCATGTTAAGTACATAACTTGTGCCATTTTCGGACCGAAGTGGATAGGTATTTTTGTAATCTTCAACAGTATATTCTGATGGAGTGCCCTCATCAAACCCTTCCTCACCGGTAGACACCAAGTGATTTGAATCTATCGACTTAATATACTGAGCCATTTCCTGGTACCAGTCGCGTAGAACCTGTGGATCACCGCCTGCATTTCTACCTTCATTCATTATTTGCCATGCAAATATTGCAGGTTCATCTTTATATTTCACTCCTGTTACGGTATTTACCCGGTTCAGCAGCATATCGATGTAATCCTTAAACCATTGTTGGGTTTGACTGTTAGAGATAAAGAACTCCATATCGCGGGATGGGTTTGACGCACCCGCCCAGGTGTTATACTGACAAATACCGCCTAATTCATCCCAATAATTGATAAATGGGATGATGAATTTCACGCCGTGTTCTTTCCCTTTGGCAATTACATTATCAAGATCCCGAAGTGCTTCTTCGCTATATTCGCCGGGCGCTGTTTGCATAACGTTTTCATCAGGATCGTTTTTACTGTATCCACAGTCGTAACCATCATAAAACCCCCACATCCGAATTACCGAAATTCCCGTGTCCTCAAACAGCTTAAAAGCCCGGTCTACAACCGATGAGTTTAACTTTTCATAATTGGGCAGATAATAAGCATTGGTACCGGCAAAATGATAGGCCTCATTATCCAGTACAAAACCAGAGTTTTGTACCTCAACAAATGAGCTGTTTACCGGTTCTTCAGTACCTGTAATATCCCCGTCACCGGATGGATTTACTTCGTTTAGATCTGTGTTCGATGAAACTGAGTCGCATTGGGTTAAAATGGCTAATACCAAAATAACAGGTACAACCAACTTTAAGATTGGTTTCATGTTGAGCATTTTTTAGAATTGAGCACTAAAACTGATCATTCTACAGCAGGCCATTTTGGACTTGAGCTTTCCAAAAGCAGAGCGCCTTAGAAATGATCAGCTTTAGATTAATTGAGCTTTTTTGTTTGGACTAATTACTTCTGTTTAAAGCATTTTGTATCAGCAGAAATTATTTACGAAATTTTGCAAATAATTTTTGCGTGGAGTCTCTTAAGCTCAATGCACCAATTATGTTTCATTAATTTTCCAAAAAAATGACAAGAGAATTTATCCGCCCCGATAAATAAAAGACAAACAATTATTTATCGGAATATTAAAATTAGAGGCCTTTAATAAACGGTTATAGTAGTATTCGCCTTAAGTATAAATATAGTTTTATATTGAACTATATTTGAAAGGAAACAAGGTTCCAGAATTGCATGGAAATAGAAAAGAATAACAGGCAATCCTTATGCTCATATTATTGAGCTCTAGGGACGTACTGAACATTTTCGACATGCTGCATAAATGTTTTGAAGAGATGAGTGTCTTCTCTGCCACCGGGCCAGCAAATATTCCCTCCATATTCCGGACACTTTACATAGTCGGCGGTTAATTGCCAGAATAAACTTCCGTCCAGTTTAATCTCTTCGGCTGTGCGCCATAAAGATGTATACATGGCAACCACCCTTTCATCACCCCACCCTGGGAACCCATATTCTCCTAAAACAAAAGGTTTCCCGTAATCAGCGGCGATTCTTTGATGATCGGTTAGCCACGCATTCTGAGCTCTTAAAAGATTTTCTGTGATATTATATCCAAACCCAAATTCCGATGGATACCAATGAGCATTTCCATAATCAATTTCAGGTATGGCTGTGTTCATTACATAACTCGTTCCTTCATTCGCTCGCAGTGCATATGTATTACTGTATTCACTTAAACTATACTGGTCGGGAGTGTTATGGTCGAACCCTTCCTCCCCGGTGCCTACCAAATGATTTGGATCGATTGATTTGATGTACTGTGCCATTTCACGGTACCAATCGCGAAGTATTTTTGGATCCTGTCCCCTGTTTCGCCCTTCATTCATTATTTGCCACGAGAATATTGCCGGCTCATCTTTGTAAGCAACACCGGTATAAGTGTTCACACGGTTCAGAAGCATTTTAATATAATTCCGAAACCATTCCTGGGTCTTATCATTCGAAAGAAAAAATTCCATATTCTGTGATGGTTTTTCGGCTCCTGCCCACGTATTATACTGGCATATGCCTCCCAACTCATCCCAAAAATTAATAAAGGGCAGTATAAATCGAATATTCTGCCGTTTACCTCGGGCAATTATATAATCAAGATGGCGTAAAGCCTCCTCATTATAGATCCCCGGAGCAACCTGAATAACATTTTCATTGTCATCTACAGCGCTGTATCCACAGTCGAACCCATCGTAAAAAGCCCACATTCGTACAACCGTAATACCGGCTACATTAAAGGCATTAAACGCTCTTTCCACTACTGTAGGGTCTAGCTTTTTATAATTGGGCAGATAGTAGGCGTTGGTGCCGACAAAACGAAATTCACCTCCATTTAATAAAAATGTCCCCTCAGAAACTTCTGCGAAAGACGTCATTTTATCGGGCGGGTTATAAAAATTATCTTGCAGTTCTAAAAACGGTGATACAGCAAGTACAACGAGAAACCATACATATATTAAATTTATTCCCTTGATCGTCATGTTATAAATGTTCTAAAGTTCGATAGTGATTGCATTCCTATGCTGATAGGTTTTTTGAGAGAAAATCTCTTTTTTAACCCCCATTTGCTGATTATATATTTTAAGAAGTTTTTCAGGTACAGGATGAAAAGATACAGTGTGGCGAAAAAAGAACATTCTGCTTTTTCTCAAAATATATGGTTCGAAACCGGAACGGTGACAGCCCTTTAAAGAAGGAATGTTATTTACATCAACAAATGTAATTACCCATCTTACATTCAATGATTCTGCTTTTTTCGCGATTTCTGCCATGGCAGCGGGCATAATTCTAAGTCCGCTAAAATCAGGATTAGCGTAAGCCCCCTCTAATAATGCTTCCGAATCCTTTAGAGTCGGAAATATACCTTTAAAAAATTCTGATACTTTTTCTCTGTGTTGGTAACCAATTAACCACTGCATGTAGCAAGGCTTTTCATGGTTGGCGAGGGCAACATAACAGGTTGGTATCTCAGCATCTACCATTGCCTTCTGCCTGGCGATAAGCCGCGGGTCAACAGGGTTCTTAGCTGTGTTTTCAAGCAGATCGGGCACATCTACTTCTTTTAAAGGCCGTATAGACAAATCAACTCTTGCCGACGGTGACTCGAATTCTGCCTCTAAATCTCTTTTCAAACCAAAAGATAGCGAAGTTGAATAAATTCGATTTGTAAGTTCTTTAAAAAAAATTTGAAAATCTCCATTTAAGATAAGTTGCCATGCATTTTTCAGTGAAGAAAGTGTAAGATTGTATGAATGTTTTTTTAACATAGTTGTTCTCCCTTTATATTAATGTGATACGACAATCGTATCGGGTGCTGCCTCTACCAAATTTTCCGAATTATTCAAATCCTTAAAACTTACGTTCAGCTTTTTAATCGTAATGTCTTGTCTTAGTGCAATCTCTCTTAACCGTTTTAGATTTTCGCTCTTGATATTTTCGTCACAGAGTAATACAGAGTCTATTTTTTTACTCAGATCTGTTTTCTTTAATTTCCAATGTCCGCCCAACACAGGATAACCATATATTATTTTGCCCTCTAAGTTTGGATCATCATCCAGAAATCCGACTACCTTAATTTCATTTTTACGCGAGTTAATTATTTTATGCAGCAACATAGTTCCGTTTTCTCCGGCACCATAAATGAGGACATTTTCTCCCGAATCTTTATCCCTGTTAAACCAAAAGCTTAGTGCCTGGTATGCCATTCTGAATCCAAGGACAAAGGTTAGGAGGAAATAAAAATTTAAAATCAGAAACTGTACAGTTATTGTAAATGGAAGCACTTTTGTCACCGAAAGAACAACTGCTGTAGCAATCATAGAGTAGAATACCGAGCCGATGATGTTCAGCACATTCCCTATTCCAAACTGATTCATTTTTTCCCGGTACAGGCCGCTAATCCATAATGTAGCAAACTGTACCGTTAGTAAAATCGCCAGTGTATTTTCAAAACTTAATAGCTCAACTGATACCGGATTTATACTTCGCACCAGGGCATAGCTAAGTGCGTAGGAAGCAGTGATGAACATAATATCAGCCATACGAATGAGGGCCGAACGATTTAATATCCATTTTTCGTAGAATGGCATCATTAACCCATTATTGAAAATAGCCATTTCGCGATAACGAAGTTGTTTTATCCCCATAAATAGAATTACGACCACTGCAATTGCGAGTGCTACAAGCCTTTCAACTGTATCTATTTGTGTGTAAAGCAGAGCACTGATTGCGAATAATATGGACACACCGTAAAGTACTAACACTGTGCCTTTGTGGCTCAATCCCATTGATAAAAGCCTGTGGTGAATATGAGATTTATCCGGAGTAAACATGCCGTGTAGCCGGCGAGTAAGAGATTGTGGTTTACCTTCCGGATTTCTCTGCAAAAAGCTACCCATGAGCCTTCTCAACATCGAAATAAGTGTATCTGCAATAGGAAGTGCGAGCACCAAAATCGGGAAAAAAAGAGCGAAACCGGTTGTCAATTTTGCCGTTGTTTGTATTGATAATAGTGCCAGGGCGAATCCAATAATAAGGCTGCCTGAATCACCTAAAAATATTTTTGCAGGATTGAAATTGTATCTTAAAAATCCAATCAAAGATCCTGCAATGATAAGTGATAATAATGCTGGTACTACGTGCCCTGAAATTGCTGACACTGTAAATATTGCCAAACAGGCAATTGCGCCCCCTCCGGCGGTAAGTCCATCCAGGCCGTCAATGAGATTAAATGCATTTGTAATACCTACAATCCAAAGGATAGTAAGTGGGAAATCGATAATTTCAACATTCAAAACTCCCATGCTTATGGGATTCGTAATGATGGATATTTTAAAACCTGCGAAATAGATAATGGCTGCCAGCAGAAGCTGCACGCCAAATTTTATTTCGGGAGAAAGGGGTTTAAGATCATCCCAAAAACCAAGAGTGAACAGGGCAACGAAACAGAAGCCTATAACAGCCGCAGTTCTGGTGTTTTCGATAAGATGAGTTAACAGATCCGGGAATAGAAAGTAAACAACTGAAACAGATACTATCGAACTGAGAAAAATTGCCAATCCGCCAATTCGAGGCATAGTGCGAGTATGAACTTTGCGATCACCGGGCTCATCGGTCGCACCAATTCTAAAGGCAAACCTGATGACCAGCGGAGTGATCAGCAGTGAAAGCAGAACCGGCAGCAAAAAAGCGATAATAAACGTGGTAATCATAAAGGTTCTGACTAGTGGTTATTGTTTCTTGTACGGCATCGTTTACAAGTTATAAGGTAGTTTCCAGTTCATAGAAAATGGCAGGTGGTGACTCTCAATTACCTCTCCATGCGAAAGTACTGCCCCTTGTATAATGGCATTTTTCAACTGCCTTACATTTCCCGGCCAAGAGTAGAGTATGCATTCATTAATGGCTGCCTGAGACATGCTTAGACTATCCCAATCCGGCTCAGTCAATTTTGCTTCTTCTAAAAAGGTTCTGATTAACAGAGGAATATCTTCTTTCCTTTCTCGCAATGGTGGCAGCATTATCGACATAGGATTGAGAGATTTTAACAGCTTACTCCACACCTCGGTTTTCGTTAAACACTGGAATGCATCCTGGCTAATGGAAATAATTAGCCTGGGTGAAAGTGCCGGATTATACTTGAAAAGTTGATTACAGCCTCTTGTATAGGAATCAATTACATTGAGCATAAATGAACTGGATAACTCCGAAAACTGATCCAGATACAGAATACCACCACCGGCTTTTTCCAATACATCATATTTAATTTGTAAATGCTCATTTTCGAAGTGAATATGCTCCCAGAATGCATCTTTAAATTCAGCTTCATTAACGTCGATGCAGTAAAATGAATGAAATGGACCATCTGATCTATTGCTGTAACTATGAATACTATGTGCCAGCCTTTTTTTACCCACACCAATTTCACCTATTAGTATCACATGCTTTTCCAGGCGGGCAATACTTTTTACTTTTTTAAAAATATCTTTCATCAGGGAGCTCTCTGTATGGAAACTATTCCGCTCTGATTGATTATTTTTTTGTTGTGTAAGATTATTTGATGAGGCGATCATAGCATTAAAATTGAAAGGTTAGTCCTAGTTGGTGAAAGTTTTCCCCTCTTTGGTCTCTGGGCGCAACCATGTAGTCGAGGATAAAAGGACCAGTATCAAATCCGATTCCAAGACGCGGAATAAATTCAGACAGGCCAATGTGAAATATTGCGCCACTCCTGATGGCGAAATATGGAAATGGCAGAAGTTCAATTCCTCCTTTGTACCAAATACCGTCTTCACCAAACCGCTTTTCGTTCGCAAGCGATATAGAAAGAAATGTTCTCCTGTTGGTGTTGAAGCGAAATGTAGAACCTAGTTCAAGTTTCTGCCCCAGTCTTTGGTTATATAGATTGGTTTCTCCCGCTTCGTTAATTAAATAATGTGCATCTCTGCCAATCCCTCTAAAAGACAACCCATAAGAAATGTTTTCGGCCGGTGCGTAAACAAGGCCTAAATCGGCAAAGTAGGTTAGGAATTCTGTCTCATCATTGAAGGTGTATGACAAGCTTTGAAGTATTCCTACGCTAAACACCTCGGTTACAGCATAAGCATACGCTAAATCTGCATGATATTGCTCCACATCCGGTTCGGGTAACCGGGCTGAACCGCGGTAGTTAATTTCATCGAACCCGCTCATTGTTAACCCTGCTCTTGCAGTAAAATGATGCCGGTCAATAATTATCGTAGGCAGTGTGAAATCGTGCTGCATTAAATTTGTATCCCAATTATGGTAAGAATTAAACTGGGCATCTCTCCCGTTGTTAAACAGTCCGGAAAGAGCCGGGTTTATTCCAATCGAAGTGCGTCCGTACGCATCGGCCAGTGTTGCACTTCCCATCGACAATGTTCGTGTATCAAATTTATGTACCCGTAACGAACCCTCATTGTCTCCTGTTTCTGTTTGCGCTATAGCAAAAGGCTGACAAAAGAGAACGAAAATAAAAGAAAGGGCAATCAGGATCTTTGAATAATATGTTGGTCTTATATTCATCATTATCTGAAGACTCTAAAGATTCCGAAAAGAACGACTACGTCGCGTAAAAACTCTGACATTTCCCGTACCACATTCTCTCTCCTTGGCACATATACAATGTCTCCCGGGCGAACCAGAAGTTCCTCAGAGTTCATCTGACCCGTATCCAGATAATCCAGCAAATCCAGTTTTACATATGTATCGGGCAAAGCCTGCCGGTAAAGTTTAACCCGGCTTAGATCAGCCATTTCTGTATGACCTCCTGCAGTAGCAATGATTCTGAATATGGATATTTGATCAGCTACCGGGTAGTTGTCCGGTCTGGATACCATTCCTATTACAGAAACAATCATTGAATCCGTATTTCTTATGGACACTGTTAATAGAATTTCTCCTCTAACATACTCCTCAAGCTGGTGTTCAAGGGTTCTTTCTAACTCTTCTTTAGTAAGTCCAATAACAGAAATCTCTCCAAGAAGAGGAATAGCAATCGTCCCCATTCTAGAAACCGTTGTAAGTGTATTGAAACTCGGCTGCTCCCAGACGAGAATTTCAATCTCATCCCCGGGGCGCACCTTATAGGTATCTTCTTGAATTTCAGTTGATGGTGACGGTAGCTCAGAAACTTGACTACTCCTGTCAGCACTTATGTCCCGGGTAGTTGAACATGCCTGAATCATTATCATAAAACCGACAATGAAGAGGATGTTTATGGTAGGCTGTAGTTTTTTTCTCATAATAATTGAGTCATTGTAAAAATTGTTTAGTTAGTGGAATTGATTGCTAGTAGACAACAAATGTGCCAAACTATTTTCAATAGAACTTATTCTTATCTATAAGTAATTAATTATATATGACTTAAGAGTGTTTATTAGAAGGGGTAAAACTACTTTTTTGGTAATGGTTTTGTTTGATTAGGGTATTAAATGCACACCGGAAAGAGCTCCCTTGAGTAAATACGAATCAAATTGTGTATCAGGCTCCTCTTTTTTTCTTAAGCCTAAAAAATATTCCTCTCAAAATAGCCCCTAACAATACTTATAAAGGCATTTTTACGATACACCACTTGTAGCCAATCAACTTTGGCATAACAATTGCAAATATTCGATCAACAATACTTCAACAGGTTTTTCCAATACTTAACTATTGATACTTATGTACGAAATGAAAGACGTTGCCCAGGATATGAAGAGCGCGGTGAAACGCCGCGGCTCGTTACTCATTATTACGCCGATACTATTTGTATTGGCTGCAGCAGTTGCCATCTACTTTATAGAACCTAAATATGAATCCTCAACAACCCTGTTGGTTCAGGAAGACGAGAGTCTGAATCCCGCTATACTATACGAAATGGGTTTGGATGTTAATAACAGGGACCAGAGCCAGTCGCTGAATGAGATTCTTTTTAGCAGATCCACCATGAACATGTTAATTGACAGTTTGGGCCTATATGAGGAGCTGGATCAGGATATGAACATACAGCGATTGATAAACAGGATTCAAAAAAGTATTTCTGTTGAATCTAAAGCATCCGACTCATACGAAATAAGTTATGTGAGTAAAGATCCTGAAAAAGCCCGCGCCGGTGCAGAGCTTCTCACCAATCACTTTATTAATACAAAACTAAGGCTTGCAAGCCGTAAACACGAAGAGACTGTAAATTTTTTCACTAATAAGTTAGAAGAGATAGAAAGTATTGTTGATCAGCAAAGAGATCAGACCGTTACCACAACTTCCGAACGAATGAGGAATTTACCAAGCAGTTCTGAAGCGTTACAGAGCCGGCTACAAAACATCGAAGAGCAATTAAATTCTATCGAGCTAAGACTTATTCAGGAAGAAGAGAAACTGGCTATTCTCAACTCATTTCAAAGCGAACCTAATTTAAGCAATGCCAACAGGC
>PWFZ01000033.1 GCA_003555185.1 Balneolaceae bacterium
AAATCATGACAAAAAAACTCATTTTAATTGGTCCGAAAACAGGAATTAAAGGAGGAGCAAATGTCTCCTTTAATCATCTGCTGGATGAGCTGGATCGTCGGGGCGTCGAATACACCTGTATCGACATGCCGGGGGGGAATTATTCGTTGATGAGGGCATTTTTACTATTGAAATATGTCTACTTGTTTGCCCGCAAAATCGGCAGGGGAAGTACAATCTCACTGCATGCTTCTGATAACAGCGCGATGGTCTACTCACTGGTACTTGATCTATTTGCCAGAAAAACCGGTTCAAAACTTTTAATAAGGATCTTTGGCGGCCAACATTTTGATCGGCTGGAAAAGCAGAACCGGCTCCTTAAAAAAAAGCTGATGGAGTGCTACAATAGGAACACGCTGATGTTGCAAACCAAACCGATGGTTAAAAGGGCAGAAGATGAGTTTGGGATTAAGGGTGCGGAGTGGTTTCCGACATCACGGCCGGAGACATTTCCTAAAAATCCGGATACGTTTAACCTGAAGGGGAAGCTCAGACTACTCTATATAGGGCAGGTTCGGGAGACCAAGGGGATAGACTATATTATATCGCTCGCAAAGATGATCAATTCTCTGAAACTGGATATAGAGATACGGCTGTACGGCGAACTGTTTGAAGAGCGCTTAGGTGAGGAAATCGAGTTGCTCCCTGATTCAGTGATCCGGTATGGGGGAGTTTTGGAATCAAAACACGTGTATGATGAGATGAGGAGTGCAGACATTCTCATCTTTCCCACCGAATATTCGGGCGAGGGATATCCCGGGGTGATAGTTGAGGCGATCAATGTCCAGCTACCTATTCTTGCTTCTAATTTAGAAAATATTCGGGACCTGGTAGATGATGGTTTGGACGGTTTGCTTACCGAACCGGAGAAATTTGCTGATTATATCACTACAATTGAAAAAAATAGATCGATCCTTCTGGATTATCATAAAAATCTTGCTGATAAAAAAGAGCGTTTCTCTTCTAAACACTGGAATGGAGATGTGTTTTTGGGGTTGGTGCAATAATTGGTTGGAATGGATTACCCCCCGAAAGCGAGTTGGGGATTGGGAATATCACCAGCAAAGAGGAGTAGTTTAAGGAGTTTAGTTTGTGGGTATTTGAGGGGTTGGGCGTCCTTGAAGCGTCTGAAGCGATAGCGAAAGTCCTTCATGCGTCGCGGAAAGAGGAACCGCAGAGGACGCAAAGGGGTAACCACAAATGGCACAAAGAGGGATTGTTTGGGGAGGTTTGTTTGTGGTAATTTGAGGGAGTATTGGTTTTAAAATTGTTTGGAATGGATTAACCACAAAGGACACAAGGAGCACAAAGAGGGAGGTGCTTGAAGATGTTATTTGGCGAGAATTTGAGTGGGTAACTCCCCCTTATCAAAGGGGGGCGGGGGGATGTTCATTGATGGTATAGATTAACCGCAAAGGGCGAGGGAATCAGAAGAACAGAAAAACCGACAAACAGAATAACCGAGAAAGTATTAAGTCACCTATGATGAAAATTCAAAAGGTGATGAACTAAACCTCCCCTCTACAGAGGCTCATCTTTTGAACGCGTAAGCGAGACTGAGGGGGGTGTTCCTATACACTCAGATTTAATTTAAAAAGTAATTTTTAAATGGAACTAGCTTAATCCATGCTCCTCCGTGTTCCCTATGTTCTCCGTGGTTTCCCCCCGTGAGACGCATCAAGGAGTCCGAAAAGCCGGCCACGCTTGAAGGTCTCACTTTTTCCTTCTCACTTGGACTGCGTATTTTTTTACAACCTAACTTTTCCTGCGCGTTTTTCGCAGTCCCGAAATATCGGGGATTTTTGACTCCCAGAACCATTACTTTAAACCGAACCATCAAACAACAAACCACGACTATGCTCATAGACATCATCGCCGGTGCGCGTCCCAACTTTATGAAGATAGCACCCATCATCAAAGAGATAGTGAAAGCCCGTGAGAAAGGGAAGAATATCGATTACAGACTCATTCATACGGGTCAGCATTACGATAAGAATATGAGTGGCTCATTTTTCGAGCAGCTGGGCATTCCCATGCCGGATATCAATCTGGAATCGGGAAGTGGAACGCAGGCTGAGCAGACCGCTACCATTATGGTTCGCTACGAAAACGTACTTCAGAAGAAAGCTTCAGATCTATGCATGGTGGTGGGTGATGTTACCTCAACGATGGCGTGCTCTATCACAGCAAAAAAGATGGGGGTGAAGGTGGCACATGTGGAGGCCGGAATCAGGTCGGGAGATCAGTCCATGCCGGAAGAGATCAACCGTATGGTAACCGACAGTATTACCGATCTCTATTTTACGACATCAGAAACGGCCAACGAAAACCTGAGAAAGCTGGGGGCAGGGGAAGACCAAATCTGCTTTGTGGGAAATACAATGATTGACACCCTGCTGGCTAATCATTCAAGATTTATAAAACCGCCTATCTGGGATAAGCTGAATTTAAAGGAAGGAGAGTTTATTGTGATGACGCTCCATCGTCCCGCCAATGTGGATGAAGAGGAGACCCTGAAATCGCTGATGAGCGAAATTGTAACTCACTCCCGAAATCTGCCATTGATTTTCCCGGTTCATCCAAGGACAGCAAAGATCCTGAACAACCTTGGCATAGAATACAAACGCCTGCACAAAATAGAGCCGCTCAGCTATCTGGAGTTTAACTACCTGGTGGAACGATCCAAAGCCGTGGTAACTGACTCGGGCGGGATCACCGACGAGACCACCGTGATGGACATTCCCTGCATGACCCTCCGCGATAATACCGAACGCCCCGAAACCGTAACCGAAGGAACGAATGAACTCTTAGGTACAAACCCCAAAGCGATTAAACCGGCCATGGATAAACTCTTCGCCGGCAAGTGGAAAACAGGCAAAATCCCGGCGCTGTGGGATGGCAAAACAGCGGGGCGCATTGTGAGTCATTTGATGACATGGGGGGAACCACAAAGGGCCCCGAAAGCGAGTTCGGGACTGTGAAAAGCACACAGCACAAGGAGCACAAAGAGAAGTGGTTTGAGGAGGATGGTTCGCGGGAATTTGAGTGGGTACTGTGCTATAATTATTTGAAATAGATTAACCACAGAGGGCACTAAGAGCACAAAGAGAAGTGGTTTGAGGAGGATGGTTCGCGGGAATTTGAGTGAGTACTGTGTTATAATTATTTGGAAAAAGATTAACCACAGAGGGCACAAGGAGCACAAAGAGGAGTGGTTTGAGGAGGATGGTTCGCGGGAATTTGAGTGGGTACTGTGTTATAATTATTTGGAAAAAGATTCACCACAGAGGGCACTAAGAGCACAAAGAGAAGTGGTTTGATTAGAGAAAGGTGAAGATTGTTGAAAATATCTAAATGAATAGTTAATTAGTGCAGATATATCAGGATTAAAAACTAATTAAATATGAAAGAGGAGAATGAAATTTCGAGGGCAGTGGTAGATGGAGCGATAAAAGTACATCGTGCATTAGGACCGGGTTTACTTGAGTCAGCATATCAAGCAAGTTTGGCGCATTTATTGATGAAAGAGGGATATAAAGTAGAACTTGAAAAACCACAGCCGGTTAAGTTTCAGGAAGTAGAGTTGGATACAGGGTATCGGCTGGATATGTTGATAAACGAAAAAGTGATCATAGAACTTAAAGCTGTTGAGTCTTTGAATGATATTCACATGGCACAGATACTGACGTATTTAAAGTTATCTAAATGTAAATTGGGTATGATTCTTAACTTTAACGTAAGGCTAATGAAAAGTGGAATTAAGAGAGTTGTATTATAAACCTTTGTGATTAACCTCCCGAAGCGCGGAAAAAAAGAATAGTACTCTATCAACTTCATTCAAATGCTTGTAAGTTGTTGAAAGTTGTCCTTAATTTTTCTTTGTGATCTTAGTGCCCTTTGTGGTTCCAACTTTATGAATAAACTCACTCAAGTGAAATTAGCAATCTTCTTAGAAGAAGAGCTATAATTGCGAATCATAAATCAACAACAACAATTTTCAACCTTTGTGATCTTAGTGCCCTTTGTGGTTCCCCTTTATGAACAAACCTCTCCAAATTTTACAAACCATCCCCAAGCTTGGCTACAAGAACGTAGCCTATATGGCTTGGTATCGGT
>PWFZ01000254.1 GCA_003555185.1 Balneolaceae bacterium
CATTACAATATTACAATCTTCCGGGGCATTCTTAACGGCATCCAAATAATCATCCGCCCCGCCATAATACAGATCTTCATTCCATGTGATGGACTTCTCACCCAATTCCAGTTCACTAATCACAGACAAAATCGTTGCCTTTGCCCGGGCGGCGGGAGAACTGACAATCACATCCGGAATCAGGTTCAGTTTTCTTAATAGCTGCCCCATTATTGGAGCGTCCTTTTTACCACGGTTGTTCAGTGGACGGTCAAAATCCTTAAGGTTAGAATCTCCCCACGAGGATTTTGCGTGGCGCATTAGGAGAATGGTTTTGTTTGATGAAGACATAGGTCAGTGATTAATTAATTGTCAAAAATTATACGTTCACTACGTTTTTTGATCAGATATATAACTTAATTTCAATATAGTTCTTGGTAAATAAAATCCAAGCGCAACTCCTCTCGCTACCATAAACAGTACCATCGCCAACCAGAGTCCATGAATGGCAAAAATCATCGTACCGAAATAGTAAGCCGGTAAAAATATGGCGAAAGTAGCCACCAACATGGTATTTCGCATAGGAACGGTTTCTGTGGCGCCAATAAATACGCCGTCCAGGATATAGCAGAAGCTTGACACGATCGGTGCCATAATGGTCCATATCAGAACAACTTTCGCCAGTTCTATCACTTCCTGGTTGTTTGTAAATATTGATAATATTGGGTCACTGAAAACCCAGTAAATAAGCGTGCCAAACAACCCAAGTGCCATTCCCCAGCCAAGATTGTAGGTAACCGCCTGCTTGAGCTTCTCTTTATCCTTGCTGCCCTTAAACTTGCCAATCAAACTTTCTGCGGCATAGGCAAATCCGTCAATTCCGTACGAAGCCACCATCCAAAGCTGCAGTAGAATGGTATTCGCTGCCAGAACTAAATCTCCCTGCTTGGCAGACATCGCAGTAAAAAATGAGAATGTAAAAATGAGGCAGATGGTCCGAATAAAAATATCACGGTTGACTGAAAAGTACTGTTTCAGCGCTATGGTATTTATCAGCTCAGTAGGTAAATAGTGAGAGACATATCGCTTATATCTTCTGAAAAACAAGTAAACGCCCAACCCAAGTGCCAGGTACGTTGAGATCAATGTTCCCCAGGCCACGCCATCCACGTGCATATCCAGCACCTGGATAAAAAATACATTTAGTATGATGTTCAGTAGGTTGTGAGCAATGGTAATAATCATCGGATATTTGGCATTCTGCATCCCCAAAAACCATCCCTGCAGCCCATAAAGAGCGAGCATTGCCGGAGCGGTATAGATCCGGATATCATAATAGACACGGGTGTATTCGGCCACTTCACTGCTGCTCTCAATGATCCATAAACTGAAGAGGATGATCGGTGTTTTGAAGAGCACCAATAACAGTCCAATCCCAAACGCGATGAGCTGAACTCGTGCAAGAATCAAAATCATCTTAGAGCGATCACGGGCACCATATTCCTGAGCAGTGAGTCCGGTAGTGCCCATCCGTAAAAACCCAAATCCCCAGAAAATAAAGTTGAAAATCATACTTCCAACAGCAAGGGCACCTAGATAATAGATTTGATCGAGATGCCCCACCAACGCTGTATCCACCACACCCAGCAACGGCACCGAGAGGTTGCTGATAATGTTGGGAATTGCGAGATAAAGTATTTTCTTATTCAAGGGTGGTGGTGTTAATTCTAACTAGTTTTGTCATTCCGGCCTCAAGCCTGGTGATTTTCCAGAGGCTGTCCAAAAGATACATTTGATTTATGGATGCCTTAATAATTGAAGTTTACTTCGTGAACCTTTGATTCTTGGTGTTCTCGTGGTTCCACTGTCGATACCGGGTTATGAAGTTCGAACTTTTATTGCCACGAAGGATACGAAGCAACACGAAGAATTCCTGCTACATCTATTTATCTAAATAATTTAAGTTGAGCTGCAGACAAATGTGCTTTTTGGACAGCCTCTCCCCTACCTTTGTTCGTGTTGGGAGATATCGCTGCGCGTTCAAAAAATGAGCGGATCAAGTCCGGTATGAGTAAATATTAAAACTAATATCCATACACTTTACGCCTTCTACGTTATATTTAACCTAATCGTCAAAACCACAAAAAGTATCGTTTAATTTTCACGATTAAAACCGAAACATGGAACTAAGCTATTGGCAGAGTCGCTGGCGAAAAGATAACATTGGCTTTCATATGGCCGAAGGGTATCCAGGGTTAAAGAAATACTGGGATCATCTCAACATTGCTGATCACCCGGTAGTACTGGTTCCGCTTTGCGGTAAATCGATAGATATGATCTGGCTGGAAGAACAAGGAGCAACAGTTATTGGGGTCGAAATTTCAGAAAAAGGGATTCTGGATTTTATGAATGAAAACGACCGGGAATTTAAAACAAGCACATTTGAAGATTTCATCATTTATCAAACCGGGAACATCCAGCTTTGGTGCGGAGATTTTATGAAACTACCCAAACACAAACTCCCGAAAATTAACCTAATTTTTGATAAAGCGGCTTTGGTAGCATTACCACCCAAAATGAGACCTCCATATTTATATAAATTAAAAGAGCTAGCCGGCCCAAGCACAAAAATTCTGCTGCACCATTTTGAATATTCGCAGGATCAAATGCCCGGCCCTCCATTCAGTGTTTCCGAACAAGAAATTGGGGATGCGCTAAAATTATCCTTTACATTCAGCAAATTTGAATCTAATACCATCAAACCGGAGACATTTCCGAAATTTCAACGACGCGGATTAAATAGCCCTATGATTGAACAGCTATTGTTTTTGGAGCCAAAGTTGCCTTAATTCTGTAATAAATGTTAACTTTTTGCCTCTTAGCCTTTTGAAAGTTGCATATCAACTCACCTGCATTTATTTTCAATCTCATTTTAACGATCTCCGTAAAACTTCATTTACTATCTCATGGATATAGATAAGCGCAATAACATACTTACAATTATACTCGGCGTACTGATTCTCGGTCTCAGCTGGTACCTTTACCGCTCTCTTGTTGACCCATATCAGGAAGTGTTAGAAGAACGCGAGATGGTAGAAAGAGAACGTCACCGCATGGAAGTTACCCGTGACGCTTTAGTTCAATACAGAAGAACAAAAGGAAATTTCCCGCCCACAGATGGAGGGCTGGATAGTCTTGTTGCGTTTTTGAAAACAGATGAAGACATGGTTGCACGCGGAGACTCTATTTTTAGATTCCGTCCGCCATCAACGTATTCTCCGGATTCAGTAGTTTACTCTCCAAGGCCTCCACATAATCGGTTTGAGTATACCCTCAATGACACTGTTCGTCCACCACTTTACCTGTTAGAAAATCCTGGAACGGACGATCGTATCGGTGATCTGGAACGAACAACGAGGCTGAATGCTCCTAACTGGAACTAAACATGGAAAGTGACGGGGTTTGCCTTGGTATCTGTTATGCCGATAATCAACTGTTTTATTCGGTAAACGATCCTGTAAATCCCGGATCGATTCAGCATATCGGCTGTATCGACTTCAATTTTGATGTCCGGAATGCCGTAGTTACCGGAAATGGCGATTCCTTTGCCGGTATTAAAACCTCTCTGGAAAAGCTTAAGGCTAAATATAATTGTACATCGGTTCGCGTATTATCACCGGCAACCGAGGAGTGCTGGAGTATTGTACCGCGATCCGTTTATGAGGAGCCTGAAGAGAGAGAGTCCCACATCCGTATTTTAATGCACGGAATCGAAAACTCAAACCGGGTTTCTACCTGGTATCCCCTGCATAATGCCGATTATAAATTATTGGTAGCCCGAAATTCAACCACTATGATTGGGTTCCAAAAGTTGCTGGGATCATTTTCGACATCAGAATATGTATCTGAATTCGAAATAGGAAATGCATGGCAGGATTTCACTCAGATTAACGGCTCCTTTCTTACCATTCACTGCCATAAAAACTACCTTTCCGTTTCATCGCACATATTAGGAAAACTTCGTGGAGCTACGGTAATCCGGTTTGATAACCGAACTGACCTTCCCTATTTATGGGCACTCTACAGCAGTAAATTAACCTGGATGCGGGGAATTCATGAACAAACCTACGTTTATGGTCAGTACTCTCAGCAAATCAACGAA
>PWFZ01000312.1 GCA_003555185.1 Balneolaceae bacterium
AATCGGTGATTAGCTATCTAACGGAGTACATCATCGAGTATCGTACAGAACGCCTGGTGAGGAACCTGAATTTTATAGAGGAGCGGTACGGAGAGATAGAAGAGGAATTTTTAACGTCACAGGAAAAACTGGCTGAGTTTCGTGATAGAAATGTAAACATAGCCACCGCCCGTGCCCGATCAGAAGAGCAACGTCTTCAATCGGAATATCAGCTGAAGTTTGACCTGTATAACGGAATCGCCCAACAACGGGAAGAGGCAAGGTTCCAGTTACTACAGGAAACCCCCGTCTTTAAGGTTCTTGAACCTGTATCGGTTCCCACCACCAGATCGAGCCCGCAACGAGCACTGATGGTCATTTTATTTGCAATGCTTGGTTTTGTTGTTTCCCTGGTGTTCATCTATGGGAAAAATAAAATCTTGCCGATCCTGCGCCAATCGGACAGGTAAACAGGAATTTTAGTAATTTCTAGTCTCTTCCATATGAAGATTGCAATCATCAATAAACATAAAGAGGATACACTTGGGGGAAGTGAAATTCAGTGTGATATAATTGCAAGAGGATTGTCAGAACGCGGGCAGTCAATTCATTATATGGCCATGGGTGGGAGCGGTGACTATGCTGCGGCCTATCAGGTGACACCTGTAGAGAAAGAGGCCTCTTCTATTGTTGAAGCAATAAAAATGATCAACCCCGATATTATCTACTGGCGATATAACAAGCATCAGTTTTTCCCGGCAATTCGTACTATTCATACGCTTGGAATCCCGCTTGTTTTTGCGGTCTCTCATATTAATGATATTAAAAAGTGGGATGCAAAAGCGGTTTCAAAGAATAAATCACGTTTTAAGCGATTCATCATCAGTGGCTTAAGAATGATAGAAAACCGATCGCAATACCGTGGATTTCGCTATGTAGATGGCGTAATTGTAAATAACTCGGATTTTCTGAACCGGTTAAACGTCTCCGATCAGGTTTGTATTCGTAGCTCCGTAGAAAATGTTAAAGAAACGTTTACGTGGAACCGGCCCTATGTGATTTGGGTATCGAGCCTGAAGCCGTCAAAGCGACCTGAACTCTGTATAGACGTAGCCCGTGAGCTACAGAATAGTGGAGTGGATGTGCTAATGATTGGACCTGTCCAAAAGGATAGTTATCAGTATTTCAACGATAAAGATAAGCTGCCGGATAATCTTTTTTATCTGGGAGAGAAATCACTGGAGGAGGTGAATGGAGCTATTGAATCGTCCATCTGCCTGATGCATACCGGGAAACCTGAAGGATTCCCTAATACATTTATGCAAGCCTGGATGTTGGGGAAAAGCGTGGTCAGCCTGGAATACGATCCGGACAAAATGATAAAACATGAACAGCTCGGATACTGCGCAGATGGACATTTCGAGAAATTTACACATTCGTTGTTATCTCTGATAGATGAACAGGAAAAACGTGAAGAGATGGAACAGAGAGCTTCTCAGTTTGCAGAGGTTCACTTTTTACCCGAAAAAAATGTTGGGCTTTTGGAAGATTTTTTGAAGACTATCATTCAGAAAAAGAGGGGCGATTAATGAATCTGGTATATCTCTCAAATGCCGTTATTCCCTCGCGTAAAGCACACAGTATTCACGTTATGAAAATGTGCCATTCCCTCACAAAAGCCGGCGCATCTGTTCAGCTTATTACCGCAAGGAGAGAGGAGAATAATTTCTATGTAAAGAATCCCTTCGAGTTCTATTCTGTCTATCCTGACTTTAAAATTCATAAAGTACAATGGTTCCCACGCCTGCCCGGAAAATACTACCTGTTTGGCTTGATGAGTGCCTTTAAGAGTATCTTCCTTAAACCGGACCTTATCTACGGCCGATATTTGTTCGGAGTGTTTATTGCTGCACTTTTAGGAAAAAGCGTCATCTTTGAATCACACAGTGATGAATTTAACAGGGGAACCATTCATAAATGGATGATCCGTTTTTTATCATGGTCAAAACGATGCAAAAAAATAGTTGTCATCAGTAATGCTCTAAAAGAGGCCTACCTTAATGAGTTTCCACAAGTAAAGGATAAAATCATCGTTGCTCATGACGGCGCTGACCGTATGATGCCATTAAAATCGAACTCATCAACAAAAAATGATTTTACGGTGGGGTATGTGGGGTCACTTTATCCGGGAAAGGGGATGGAGATCGTTTCTGAGCTAGTGAAAAAATGTCCCGATGTTCAGTTTACGGTAGCCGGCGGAACGGAGAAAGATATTCAACCATGGAAAAGTGAACTTTCTGATCATTCAAATATCAACTTTCTGGGTTTTATTCCGCATTCGGATGTGCATGAAACGCTGAAGCAGTTTGATGTACTTGTGGCACCCTATCAACGTAAGGTAGATGTAGGAATGGACATCGCCCGTTGGATGTCCCCATTAAAAATATTTGAATATATGTCTGCCCAAAAACCGATAATCAGTTCAGACCTTCCGGTTCTGCGAGAGATATTAGTTCATCGGGAAAATGCAATCTTATGCAGTCCTGATAACAGCGAAGATTGGGCAAATGCTATTTACGAACTCAGAGATAATCCTGACCTTCGAAACGAGTTATCTGTGAATGCATACCGGGAGTTTGAAGAAAAATATACCTGGGATCGCCGTGCAAAAACGATACTGGAGTCTTTACAGTGAGTCTGTTCAACAATCATATTGCCCATAAGTTTAAACTGACAGGAGTTTGTTTCCTTCTCTTTTTCTTTCTGTATGGAATCAACGTCACGTTTCTTCCACTTTATACATCCCAAATCATTGCATTAGGGATTTTGGTAAGCTTCATCATTTATTCGATCGAATTCCCCGATTACTTCATTAAAACAGATAAAAGCACACAGCTGGTATTTTCTATATGGGTGCTGCTGTTTTTGTGGGTTTTCATTCTATCTGTCGCTACGGTTTTTAAAGATATCGGTCTTTTGGTAAATACGTCGCTGCTTTTCCTTCAGGTATTTATTGGAAGCCTGTTCTTTGCACTCTGGTTTTACAGAAAAAAATATACGTTCAGAGATGTGATGAGAATTCTGCAGGTTCTGATTGTCATACAGGGTGTATTTATCATTATCTATTTTTTTAGTATGGACTTTAAACTTCTGACGCTGAAGTTTATTCCGGAAGGAGGGAATTTACCGGCACTGCATCCATATCGATCCCGTGGCTTAACACATGGGGCAGGAGCTACGCTGGCGGCGTTCCAGGGAACAGGGCTGCTAATTACAGCTTATCTGATTGTAAAAGCGAAAAGCTGGAAAATGACACTGTTTGATATCGCTGCACTGGGTGTTCTTGCAGGTTCCGTGATGCTTACCGGCCGGACCGGATTTATCATTGTCCCCTTTATTATTGGTTTTGTTGTTATCCATGTGATCTACCAAAGCCGGATGTCCCGTAAACTGCTTACATCATCCCTTATATTTCCGGCGATTATACTGGGCGGATTTATTTTGATGGAGACTGTTTACATGAAATACTTTGGGGCCGGTTCAGATGCATTTTCAGATTTAACACGCTGGGCATTTGGCGAACTGGGAGATCTGTTAACCAGTGGTGAATCCAGAACAGTGAACGTACTGTTTCAGGAACATCTGTTTTTCCCGAAAGAGCCACTATTGCTATTACTGGGAGACCCTACTACCTATTCGGTAAATCGGATACCTTCTGATTTAGGATTAGTGCGACGAATTTTCGGAACGGGTCTTATTGGCCTCACGCTAGTCTACTCACTCGTGGGATTCATCAGCTACTACTCCATGAAAAAAGCACCGGGAATGTCCGAAAAGCTATTTATTCTGGTATTCACAGTTTGGATGTTTCTTTTAGAGCTAAAAGAGCCATTTGTAACTGATTTTCGGTTCGCCTCCGTTTATTTAATCATATTCTGTTTTATCTGCGTAGCTCCACTACAGAAATTGAACGTAGTAAAGCTCAAAAAGGGGAGTTCAGTTACTGACGAAACGAAGAGCTGATCGTCTATTTAACCAGATTTATTTTATGAACTTGTGACTCTCCACCGGCTGATAAGCGGACAAAATAAACACCGCTGGGAAGTTGTGGTGCATTCCATCTCATCTCGTAATCGCCCGGA
>PWFZ01000413.1 GCA_003555185.1 Balneolaceae bacterium
AATCCGGATGAATCTTCCATCAGGTCTGTTCTTTTACCAAAAGATCACGATTATCTGTTTATGGTTGCCACACCCGATGGAAACCACGTTTTTAACAAGACTTTTGAACAGCATAGACAATCGAGCAGTGAATGGCGTGAATGGATTCGAGAGCAATATCGCATTAAACGTGAACGAGAGAGAGAAGAAGCCAGGTAACGTTGTTATCGTTTCGGTTTTAAGTTGATGTCATGTTCTCACCGAAATGTTTATGTAGGCTTAAGGTGGGACCTCCCTAATTTGAAATAAATGACTGAACTACTAGCAAAATAAATTAGCGCAGGCCAATTATCTCGACCGTATAAGGCGAGGGTTTCTTTCTACCTTATTCTTCGCAGAGTCACTTAGCGGATTGATATAAACATGCTGATTGACACGGTAATTGTTGAATGCTACCCTTAGTGCCAAGCCTTCATAAGTAGGATTTTGCATGAGCACTTTATTTAAATGTTTTGGGTTTCCGGCCGTATTAAGTGCCTGAAACAGATAAGATCCTGCATCAAATCCTATCTTGGCAAACCGGTCAGCCCTCAGTCCGAATCGTGTTTCAAAATCCTGTTCAATGTAAGAAACGGTAGCGGTATCAGCGGCAGCTCCAAATGCACTTGAATAGTAGATGTCTACATTCCTATTTACCCATCGCGTAAGGTTCGCTGTTTCCCACTCTTCCGACCCTAAAACTACCATTCTGTTGTTCATCACCTCAAGATCCGTCATCAACAAATTAATAAGCGTGCTTGCTGCCTGGCCTGTAAAAGGAGCATAAATTCCATGTGTGGGTTTATAATTGTTCTCTTTGATTTCTTCCCTATCAGTAGTAAAATATTTTGTGAATTCGCTTAAATCAAACCCATAAGCTCCAAAATCCTCCTCTATATAGTATGAAATATGAGCGCCAAGACGTTCGGCTTCGTGACGAAAACTCTGGGCAGAAGCAGTTCCAAGGGCATCTTTCTGTGTAATAATGGCTAACGAGTCAAGTCCGAGATTTTGAACAGCGTGGCGAGCCATTTGCCTGCCATGAACTTCAAATGTAGGGTTTAACTGAAAGGTATAATTGTAATTTAAATTAATGTCATCAGCATTAGCCAGGGGGGCAAGCATCGGTATCGAATACTCCTCTGAAAGCTCAGCCATTACTTTTGCCGGATCAGAAAACAGAGGACCAATAACGGCATCAATATGATTTGCCCAAACTAATTCAGTGAAATTCGTTGCCGTGGTATCAGCATTTTGACCCGATGTTTTAAAGTGGAGCCTGACTTTTTTGTTTGAATGTCTGCTGTTAAACTCTTCTGCAGCGAGCGTTATTCCAAAGTAAAGATTTCTTGGAATGATAAATTCTGATGATTGCTCTTCAAAAACCGGTAGCACGACCCCGATATTGTAAACAATACCATTTGGCGGATTTGGATACTGAGTGCCAATGCTCTGTAAGTCGGTTTCTATGGCTAGTTTTTCACGTAAAACTTCTCTTTGATCAGAGTCTGTTTCCGATTTCAAGACCTCATTCACCATTACCTGGTAAATATTTTTATCAATACGGTTCTTCACGTTCTCTATCAACGAAACAGCAACGGCTTGATGTTTTGTGTGCTTAATAGCCTGAAACCTTTGTTCTGGCGTTAAGTAACCAAGAACCTGACGGTAAAACCTATTTGCGTCAACATGAACTCCGGTACGGCTTTCATTTATCATCAGCTCATAAAGAGTATCAAGAGATCTGGCAAAGTTTTTCATTCCAAAGTGAGAGAGGGCAAGGGTATATTTTGCTTCTTGACGAATATTTCTATCCGAACTTTCCAAAACTTGATTTAAGTAGGCATTTGCCGTTAAATATTCACCTAGAGCAAAGTAACTTTTGCCGGCAAAAAGAATAGATTTACCGTCATTATACCTTTTGAAGACTTCCGCAGCTTCTTCGAAATCCCCATTTTCATAGAAATTCAGACCTTCATCGAAAGATTGGCCCTGAACAGAGATAACGGAGAGCAAAAAGAAGAGAACTGAGAGAAAACTGTATTTCATCATCGTAAACGTGGTTGTTTTCAAAATATTAATGGGAATGGGTTTAATAAGTTCCCTGCTATTCCCATTCAATCGTAGCGGGTGGTTTAGAGCTGATGTCGTATACAACCCTGTTAATACCACGAACCTCATTAATAATACGATTGCTCACTTCTGCCAGAAAATCGTAGGGGAGATGAGCCCAGTCAGCGGTCATCCCATCCCTGCTTGTAACTGCGCGAAGTGCAATGGTAAATTCATATGTTCTTTCATCACCCATTACGCCTACAGACTGAACGGGTAATAAAACAGCCAGTGCCTGCCATACCTCATCATACAAGTTGTGATTACGCAAAGACTGAATAAAGATATCATCGGCTTCCTTTAATAAATCAAGTCGATCCTGAGTGATATCACCGATTATTCGAATGCCAAGACCCGGTCCGGGAAATGGGTGGCGGCCAATAAATGATTCGGGTATTCCCAGTTCGCGTCCCACATTTCGTACTTCATCTTTAAAGAGTTCGCGTACCGGTTCTATAAGGTCGAGATCCATTTTTTCAGGCAGGCCACCAACATTATGGTGCGACTTAATAGTTGCTGAAGGTCCCTTAAACGAGATACTTTCAATCACATCAGGATAGAGAGTGCCTTGGGCAAGGAATTTGAATTTAGTCTCTTTAACAATGGATTGGTCAAACACCTCTATGAATGTATTGCCAATTATTTTCCGTTTCTCTTCAGGATCTGATACGCCCGATAATGCATCAATAAATTGTTTTGAAGCATCTATACCTTTAACAGGCAGCTCAAGGTGCTTATTGTATGTTTCGAGGACTTGATTATATTCGTCTTTTCGAAGAAGTCCATTATCAACAAAAATGCACTGTAACTGGTCACCAATCGCTTTGTGAATTAGCGTAGCAACTACAGTAGAGTCTACACCGCCTGATAAGGCACAGAGTACGTGATCGTCACCAACCTGCTTGCGGATTGCTTCAATTTCAGTCTCGATAAAAGAGGAAGCTGTCCAGCTTGCTTCGCATCCACATATGTCGATAACGAAATTCTGAATTATCTGTTTTCCGTCTTCTGTGTGAACCACTTCAGGATGAAACTGAACTCCAAAAAAATCTTTTTCCAAATGACGAACCGCAGCTACGGGAGCATTGGCAGTGTGTGCAATCACTTTATAGGGATGGGGAAGTTCGTGAATATGATCGCCATGACTCATCCAAACGGTAGATTCTTCTTTAAGATCTTTAAGCAGATCAGAATCATCATCAATTAACAGATTTGCACGACCAAACTCTCGTTTATCAGCTTTTTCAACGCAACCTGGTTTAATGGCATGCGCTAAAGATTGCAGCCCGTAACATATCCCCAAGACGGGAACATCTAAATCCAGATAGTCAAGATTCAGAACGGGAGCATCTTCATCGTATACACTTTTTGGGCCGCCGGAAAGAATAACTCCATTGGGCGGGTTTGAGCCAAACGTTGTCGGATCTGCGTTATAAGGATGAATTTCGCAGTAAACATTCTGCTCGCGAACTCTCCTGGCAATTAGCTGTGTGTATTGTGAACCAAAATCGAGGATGAGAATCCACTCATCGTTAGGGTTTATCATGGAAACAAGAATTGAAAATATTTAACTGATTATTTCCTGGTACTTCTCAGGTGAGAGCAGGGCGTCTAGTTCAGATGCGTCAGACATTTTTAATTTTATCATCCAGCCGCTGGTATATGGATCGTTGTTAACAAGTTCGGGATCGTCTTCGAGCAGTTCGTTGATTTCAACAATTTCACCGCTTAAAGGAGCAAAAAGTTCCGATACGGTTTTCACTGCTTCAACAGTACCGATCACTTCGTCTTTTTCAAATTCAGACCCCTCCGGTTCCAGTTCTACAAACACAATATCACCCAGTTCGCTTTGTGCAAAATCAGTGATGCCGATGGTAATTGTACCATCGCCGTTATCTTTAACCCATTCATGTTCCTGAGTATACTTTAAGTCATTGGGCGTGTTCATAGAGCGTTACTTCTTCTTGTAGTTAGGATTAAATTTAAACGA
>PWFZ01000292.1 GCA_003555185.1 Balneolaceae bacterium
GGGAGGAGGCGATCGACTACATGTACGAAAACACCGGAATGCCGATGGGTGATGTGGTCTCCGAAATTGAACGTTATATCGTGATGCCGGGTCAGGCATTGGCGTATAAAGTGGGGATGATGCATATCCAAGACCTGCGTTCAAAAGCAGAATCGGAACTTGGCGATGCGTTTGATGTGGCTGAATTTCACGATGTGGTACTGATGAACGGTTCCCTTCCGCTGGAAATCTTGAGTGATGTGGTGGAAAGCTGGATAGGAGAGAAGCGGAATAAAACAGAAGAACAGAGAACAGATAAACCGAAGAACGGATAAAGTGGTTTTCAAAAAAAAGGTTAGAATGTTTAGAGAAGTTAGAAGTCAATTTCTAAACGCCGTGTTCGCTGTGCCATCGCTGTGACGCCGTGGTTCTTTTAATTTTTAGGGTGATGAGCCATTAACAATTTTTTCATGCCGAAAACGAGTTCGGGAAAAATTCAACATTCAAAATTCTTCTCACTTTTTCCAAGTCAATTTACTGTTTACCTCTGCGAGACTTCGTGCTTCATCGGCGAAAATCTGCGAGATAGACTACCAAGCTTTCAAAATTAACTTTTAAGCCTGATTAACTTCTTTCCCATTGGGTTCTCGCAGAGTCCCGCGGAGTTTTGCGCAGAGTTTCGCTGAATGTGTCCTAATCTGTTTACCTCTGCGGGACTCAGAGTTTCATCGGCGACTATGGAAAAGATCGAAATCATCAACTATATCAAGGCACCTGCATCAAAAATTTATGAGGTTTTGACAACTGACAAAGGGCTGGGCGCGGTTTGGACTCCCAAACTGACCGTAAAACCGGAGATCGGTTTTGTGAATGAGTTTGACTTCAACGAAGAGTCCCTGACCAAAATGAAGATCCTCGAACTGGATGCGGATTCCCGCATACTCTGGGAGTGTGTAGAGTCGGATTCGGAGTGGGTTGGCACCCGGGTCTTCTTTGAGCTAAAAGAAAGAAATGGAGTTTCAACTGTTCTTCTGAAACACTATAACTGGCGTGAATTAACAGAGTATTACCGTTGGTGCAACTATAACTGGGCGATGTTTTTGATGAGGCTGAAAGAGTACTGTGAAGAACAAGTCGTTTAATCCGACCAACCAGGTTTTAGAAACCTGGCTGGTCTTTAATTCCTGCCAAGCTCCCGGACAATACGATAACCCTTTAGAGTACTTTGTATTCTTTGCGGTATTTCGCACTTGAAAAGAACTTCAGCGATGTAAGATTTGAATTGAAAAATTTGTTGTGTTTTATAAGAAGACGCTATAATTTACCAATAGGTTAAATAACCAAAAGGTTAATTAAAGTTTAAGAAATGCCAACTGATCAATTAAGCACAACTTTTCAGGCGCTTGCCGATCCTACTCGCAGGGCAATACTTGCCAGTCTCACTACAGGTGAAAAAACAGTTTCAGACCTGGCAGAGCCGTTTGATATTACTATGCCTGCTATTACGAAACACCTAAAGGTGCTGGAGAAAGCTAACCTAATAGAACGCACCCGGGAGGCTCAATACCGTCCTTGTCGTCTTCATCCCGAACCGCTGAAGGACATTGATGAATGGATCAGCGAATACCGCAAATTTTGGGAAGCAAGTTTTGACCGATTAGAAGACTATCTGAAAGAACTTCAAACTAAAGAGAAAAACGATGAGTGAGCCATACACCGAAAAGAAAGGAGATGTGATGATTGTCAAACGCACGTTTGATGCCCCGCGTGAGCTGGTTTTTGATGTCCATTCCAACTGTAGACACCTGATAAACTGGTATGGTGGAGAAGGGTGGCCGCTAGCGAAATGCGAGATGGATTTCCGGGAAGGCGGCCGCTGGTCTTACTGTTTTAAAATGCCGGATGAAGAGGCGTGTGGAATGGCAATTTTTAAGGAGATCAACAGGCCAACTAAAATTGTATACAAAGATCATTTTCTTGATGAAGATGGAGAGATCAGCAAAGAGCTGCCATCCGGTTTGATTACACTCGAATTCACTGAAAAGAACGGGAAGACGACGATTGTCAACCGATGGAAATATCCCACAGAATCTGACCTGGACCTCATGCTGGAAATGGGAGCAGTTGAAGGATTAACCGATATTTGGGACCGGCTTCAAGAATACCTGGTAACTATCAAATAATAAGTGTTTTTATCTTTGGCGGTTAAAATGTTAATCCACCAAGGGTAATAAAAATCGAATAACAAGAAATAAAACATTACAACCATGAGAAAACTAAACGTATTAACTTTTTTAACCCTTGATGGAGTGATGCAGGCTCCCGGAGGAAAGGGTGAAGACTCTTCCGGTAATTTTAATCTGGAAGGGTGGTCAGTACCCCATTTCGACGATGTTATAGCTGAAGAGATGAGGAAACAGATGACCCCGCCTTTCGATCTTCTGCTTGGCAGAAAAACCTTTGACATTTTCGCTTCACACTGGCCTGAACAAGGTGAGGATGATCCTTTTAAAAACTCCAATAAATATGTTGTCTCAAATGGATCAGTGAATATGGATTGGGAAGGAACCATACAGATTAAGGGAGATCCTGTTACAGAAATAAAGAAATTGAAGAAGCAAGATGGCCCCGTATTGCAGGTTCATGGCAGCAGCAATCTTATTCAGACGTTACTGGAAAAATGACCTGGTTGATGAGCTATGGTTGAAAATCTTCCCGGTTACGCTTGGTACAGGTAAGCGCTTATTTGGAGGAGGAACCACGCCTGCTTCATTCAAGTTAATCGAATCAAATGTTACTCCGCAGGGTGTCATAATCGCTTCTTATAAAAGAGATGGAGAGGTGGAACTTGGTTCTTTTTAAAACAGTATTTAATTCTATCTGTTAAAACTAACCGGCAAATCAAATTGTATTAATTAAAATAATCAGTGAATAAAATGAAAAATCAAACAGTAGAAACAAAAGGAAGAGAATTGATTTTCAAACGCACATTTGATGCTTCGCGGGACCTTGTATTTAAGGTATATACAAGCTGTGAACATATGAGTAACTGGTGGGGGCCCAGAACCTGGCCGATAGCCGAATGTACGATGGACTTTCGGGAAGGAGGAGAGTGGCATTATTGTCTCCGCGGACCAAACAAGGGTGACGAATCCTGGGGAAAAGCAATTTACAAGGAGATAGCCAAGCCCGAAAAAATTACATACGAAGATTACTTTTCGGATAAAGACGGTAACATTAATAATGAGATGCCCGGCATGCACATTACGATCGAATTTCATGATCGCGATGGCAAAACTGAAATGGTGAGCACTTCTATACTGGAAAATGAAGATGAACTGAATAGATTGCTTGAAATGGGTGTAGTTGAGGGGTTTACTGAAACCTGGGACCGACTTGAAGAATATTTAAATACCCTATAAAGATTAATCACAGGGTAGTCTGAATGTTAATGAGATATAACAGGAAACAGTAAAACCCTATGCTGAATGATTAAGATCTGTTTGCAATATTCTTTCCTCTTTAATAGTTTCGTTATTACACCATAACGAAACCAATATCTATGCCAAGTATAACGGTAAAAAACATTCCCGATTCTATCTATAACAAACTGAAAATACAGGCGGAAATGCAGCATCGAAGTATGAACAGTGAAATTATAGCTTGTCTGGAACGATATGTAGATCCCAATAGAGTCTCTTCTGATGAAGTGCTTTATAAGGCGCGTCAGATGCGGGAAAAGGTAAAAGGCAGTTTATCTTCTGAAGAGATAGATAATGCGATAAATAGCGGTCGCGAATGATTGTTGTTGATACCAATATTATTGCGCATTTCTGGTTACCCTCACAAGAGACAGATCTAAGTGATGCCTTATTTCAACAGGACTCTGAGTGGTTGGCGCCATTACTCTGGAAAAGTGAATTTAGGAGCGTAGTATCACTCTATTTAAAAAAGGAACTAATCGATTTAGCAAAAGCAATAATAATTTTAGAGAACGCAGAAAAACAGATGTACGATCGGGAATTTCATGTGAACAGCATTCAGGTAATCAGTGCTGCTGAAAAAACCGGATGTTCCACTTATGATTGTGAGTTTATAAGTCTTGCGAAGGAGCTAAATTGTAAATTAATCACCCTGGA
>PWFZ01000406.1 GCA_003555185.1 Balneolaceae bacterium
CTTCGTAATGGAGGTGAGGTCCTTCAGTGACGCCTGTATTGCCGGTGTAAGCTACCAAATCACCTCTCTTGACCTCTGCACCTGCCCTTATACCTTCAGCGAATCCAGACAGATGAGCATATCTTGTTGTATATCCAAATCCGTGATCTATTTCCAGTAAATTCCCATACGATCCTCTTCGTCCGGCGTATTTAACAACTCCATCTCCTGTTGCAAATGTTTCTGTGCCTACATCAGCCCGAAAGTCAATGCCATCATGCATTCGGCGATATTTAAATACCGGGTGAACTCGCATGCCATAACCACTCAGTAAAACTCCGTCTACGGGTCGAATTACAGGCAGGTGACTTAATCTTTCCTGATTGTCGTTATAATAGGCTTTGATTTCGTTAAACGACATTTTTTGAACATTTATTCTGCGCTCTAAATTATCGAGGCGAGAGGAGGTCCATTTAAGAATATCGGCAGAACTTTGGCTATAAAGGTCAAATTCGGAATAGATATCAGCGCCACCTGTGCCGGGTTCGAGTTGTTCAGTCGGAACCGGATCCATACCTAATACAGAACGATACATTTCATTATCCATTTGTGAAATGGTTTGTACCTGCTCTTCCAGAGAAATAATAGACCCCTTAGTGCTTTCGAGTTGCTCAACAAGCAGATTGTTCTCTGCTTTTAAAGCTAGTTCAGCAGGTGTACCAAGCTGACTAGATAATATCGCTATTCCAACACAGGCAAACACAACGCTGCTTATTAACCAGATGGAAAAGGTATGTACGATTTTTTCACGTCGATTATAATTGACAGGGACAAATTCGCACTGATCGGGATCGTAAATGTAGTGGCTTGGCTGAGACATTTGTGACGTTAGTACTGCTGAAACTTATAATGCGAGAACTTAATATTTATTAACTCTATATAAAAGAGTGTTTTAAAGTCATTTTGTTACTCGAAATCTCCTTCAAAGTATTCTATCGCTCTGCTTGGCATCTCACGGGCATCTTTTTTTTCAGAAATATGTCTTTTGACTTTATTTTGAAATTCAACTGCGGCATCATAACCGTAATGCTTGAGCAAATAGTTCATCGCAATTACTTCTGCAATCACAGTAATATTTTTACCGGGTGTGATAGGCAAATGAATTTGAGGAATTTCTGTGCCGATGATATCAACAGAATCGTGATCGAGCCCGGTTCTTTCTACTTCGTAGTTTTCATCCCATAGTGACAGCTCCAAAACAACCTCAAGTCTTTTTTGGTAGCGTATTGAGCGTATGCCAAACATCGACATCACATCCACAATGCCCAACCCACGAATTTCCATGAAGTGTTTGTTCATTTCTGTGGCAGATGCAATCAGAATGTTGTTTTTCTGGGTAAGCATCACCACATCATCAGACACTAGTCGATGACCACGTTCAAGCAGATCGAGCGCAACCTCACTTTTACCAATACCGGATTTACCGCTGATGAGTATTCCAATCCCATAAACATCAACCATAGTACCATGAACCATAGTTTGAACAGCGAAATAATCTTCAAGAAAATCCCGCAATAAAAACATAAATTTGGTGGTTTTTATAGATGTTTTTACAATTGGTATTTTTTGTTCATTTGCCCGTTTCAGTAAACGGTCGGGCAGGGTATTGTTATCAGTGAGAACAATGAGGGGAATTTTAAAAGAAGTGAGTTTATGAAATGATTTGTCAACTTCTTCCTTTGAGAGGCTTTCCAGATATTCACTTTCTGTGTTTCCAATAATCTGTATTCGCTGAAAAGTAAACAGATCAGTATAACCCGCTAAAGCCAAACCGGGTCTGTGTAAGTCTGCCTCTGTAATGAAAGTCTCATCCAGAAAATGTGAACCTGCACAGATCTCAAGATCAATTCGAACACTTTTTTTTAATCTTTCGACAAGAGATGATACAGATACCTTCTCTTTGCCCGGTATTGGCTTAGCGTTTTGAAGCGTCATAGATTATTGGATTTAGTTGTGCTCAAAATGCTTGGTTTTATACTTTCTGATTCTTCGAATAGCTGTGTCTACAGCATTCCCAATCGCCTGTTCGTACGAGGGAGCTTCTTCACTCACATTGATTAATTTCTTAGGTACTTTCACGTTTAGTTCTGCAATACAGGGATTTTCATCATCTTGCCCGGGTGATAATACGATATCACAGACAATAATTTTGTCAAAAAATTGCTCAAGCTTTTCTACTGAATCTAAGCTGTATTCTTTTAGGTCGGTACTTGATTTGAAATGTCTTGCTGTGAAAGTGGTTTTCATAGTTTATCTCCTTATTTGGTCTGGTTTTCTGCCCTTGGATGGGCTTGATTATATACTTTTTTTAGTCGTTCCACACTGGTGTGTGTGTAAATTTGCGTTGCTGATAAATTAGCATGTCCCAAAAATTCTTTAATCATTCGAATATCGGCTCCGGCATCGAGCAGATGGGTCGCAAAACTGTGTCGCAAAACGTGCGGACTTTTTTGGGTAACTTCACTGATACGTTCAATATACTTCTTTACAATCGTTTGAACATACCGGGCGTAAATACGGTGCCCGCTTGGAGCCAAAAATAAAGCTTTTTCAGCATCAGTATCTGTTCGGCTACCATAAAGTTTATCACGGGTTAAAAGATGTTTTTTACAGGCATCAAGTGCAAATTTACCCAATGGTATGATACGTTGTTTATTACCCTTACCAATTACAGTCACCTGTTTTTGATTTATATTCAAGTGAGAAATATTGAGGGTGGTAAGCTCACTCAATCGCATTCCCGTGCTGTAGAAAAGTTCTAAAATCGCACGGTTTTGTTTGGCTGAAGGAGAATCTCCATCGGCTAGCTTCATCATTCTTTGAACCTCTTCCGGCTGCATAGTTTTTGGAAGCCGTTTCTCTTTTTTTGGTACAATTAACAAATGAGCAGGGTTTTTTGTGATATATCCTCTTTTAAAACTGTACTTAAAAAAGGAACGGAGGGATGCCACTTTTCTTGCAATTGTATTTCTGGCAAATCCATTTTCTGCCAGCTCTCCAAGCCAAAGCCTTATCATTAAGCGATCAATTTTATCGGTCTCTACCTCTTCGGGATCTATTGTGTAATGAAGAGCTACAAAATCCAAAAATTGATCCAGATCATTTTTATAGGATTTAAGAGTATGAACCGAGCTGTTCCGTTCAATTTTCAAATACTTGATATATTTACTGATAAGTGTAATCATCTCCTGTAATATCACAGATCTTTTTGTAAATAAATAGCAGATTTAACTATACATCTCTTCCTTTCCATTTAACTTTTTTACCCGACAAATGATCCCAAATCTTCACCAAACCCAGCTTTTGGTACCAAAGAACCCCTAATGGATGTAACAAGGCATATATAGGATTCCACCTGAACCAGATAGCAAGTATTAACCGGTGTATGAATATGATACTGATAGACGCTACTGAAAGAAAAAATAGTGCTGGGCTGAAATAGTTGAGAGAATAAATGAGGGTGATAAACGGTAAAACAAAAACAATTAAATGAACAATTCCGGCTGTGATAAAAAAGGGTAGTGAATTCCCAAAACCTGCCAAGAAGTTTTTTCGCAGCCCCTCGAACATCTCTTTTTCTGATCTATACATCCTGCAACTGATTGACCCCACACCCTGAAACATCCTTAACGTAAATCCACTCAATTTAACTTTTTTGGCAAGAGCTACATCTTCTACAACCTCCTGTTTTACGGTTTGATGCCCTCCAATCTTAACGTATGCTTCGCGGGTAAATGCGATACATTGTCCACAGGCAGCCGCAAATGCCGCCAAAAGTTTTCGCTGAATGAATGTAGGCATCCATCTTGGTGAGCGATAGACGTAAATAGCAGGAAGAAGGGTCACAAGTGCGTAATAGATGAGTGGGAGTACCGTACGTTCCCAAAAGCTTCCCAAAAGCTGACGCGGCCAGATAGTAAGCATATCCAGAGAATACTTGTCGAATGTTGCTGCGGTTCTTGTAAGCATGTCCGGTTCTAGTCGGGTATCAGCGTCCAGAAACAGAAGAATGTCACCCGTAGCTGCTTCA
>PWFZ01000352.1 GCA_003555185.1 Balneolaceae bacterium
TATCGAAACATTTACGAATGTGAATAAGGCCGTAACCAGTACGGATGTATTTATATCGAACGAAATTACAGGCAGAATTAATAATTTATTAAATGCCAATGTAAGGCTCGACCTGGTTTATGATGATGATTTTTCCAACGAAATTCAGGTGATGCAGGTTATCTCCGTGGGCCTGTCTTTTATATTAATCTAAACTCCTGATTTGAACTGGTACACTTCATACCTACCTATTTTAGAAAAAGCGCTGCACAAAACAGATGTGTGGCGTTCTTCCTTTGGAGATCAACAGTCATCCGGTTCGGATAGTAAAAAGGTCGAAGAGGTTATTAATAAGCTTCAGCAAAGACTAGAGGGGAATTATCCGTTTCATCATCCGCAGTATGCCGGACAAATGCTAAAACCACCTCACCCAGCCGCCTGGGTTGCACAATCTCTTGCAGCAACCATCAATCCAAATAACCATGCTCTGGATGGAGGACCACCAACTTCGGAAATGGAAAAGGAGGCGGTGGAAATGATCGCGGAAATGGTGGGGTATAAACAGCCATTTTTAGGTCATCTGACCTCAGCAGGTACCATTGCCAACCTGGAAGCCTTGTTCGTGGCGAGAGAAATTCACCCGGACAAAAAAATTGCGGCCACTGCACAGGCACTCTACACTCATCGAAGAATGTGCCATGTATTAAATACTCCATTTCTGGAAATCCCGGTGGATGTTTTTGGGAACCCGGATATGGACTTTCTTGAAAAGCATAAAGAAGATATCGGAACGCTGGTTGTAACTATGGGTACAACAGGTCTGGGCACCGTTGAGCCTTTATCAGAACTCGTGATGTGGGCTGAAATAAATAATGTCCGAATTCATGTGGATGCGGCCTACGGTGGTTTTTTTAAAATTATTTCGGACCAGTTAAATAGTTCAATTCACTGGGATGCACTGTCAAAAGCCGACAGCATTGTAATTGATCCCCATAAGCATGGGTTGCAGCCTTACGGATGTGGAAGTATTTTATTTAAAGATCCTGCTGTGGGACAATATTATAAGCATGATTCGCCCTATACCTATTTTACTTCTGATGATCTTCACCTTGGCGAGATCAGCCTGGAGTGCTCAAGAGCAGGTGCTTCCGCAGCAGCATTATGGGTAACTCTCCAGCTTTTACCGCTTAAGAGAGAGGGGCTTGGCGAGATTCTCCAAAAAACGATTGATGCGGCTAATGCCTTTTCGATTGCGATGGATAAATCAGAAATGTTTGAAGTCTATCAAAATCCTGAGTTGGATATCGTTGCCTATTTCCCGGTTTCAAAGAGTTCAAAAATCAGCGAGGTTTCGGGACTGTGCAGAAAGCTTTTTAAAGCTGGAATGGAAGATAAGGCCGGCGGCTTTCACCTCAGCCTGTTCAAGGTTTCGGCAAAGGAGTTTACCTCCCGTTTTCCTGACTATAAATCAGATGAAGATACGGTCACTATTCTTCGAAGTGTGTTTATGAAGCCCGAACATCTGGACTTTATCCCGGAACTGGTTCGCAGACTTCATCAAAAATTAGATTAAGCCACTCATTTCTTAAAACTGTCTGGCAAGAACGGCAGTTTCCCGGAAGTTTCGATTGCGTCCGGTGGAGCTGTTGTAAGCTTCTATGTAAATTATATAGATGCCAATCCGGCTTGTCAGTCTATCGTCTGTAAGGCCATCCCAGATTACAGCCCCTTCAAAGCCTGCCTGATGTGCATCAACCAGCGTGCGAACAAGCCTTCCATAGCGATCATAAATACGGATCCTCATCAGATAGTCAGGCTCCTCAAATTTGTAGTTGATGAACAGGTTGTCATCGAAACCGTCTCCGTCGGGCGAAAATGGATTTGGCGTTAAAGAAATACCGGTTTCAGCCAGTGGCTGCGGAGTTTCCTGAAAGATCGAATTATGGGTGGCCGGGGTGCCTCCAATAGGCTGAGCGTTACTGCTCCAGTTTGCTGGATCGTTTGTATCCCCGCCGGGGCTGACTCGCTCAAGGGATTTTCCGCGGGTGTCAATAAGGTTAGGATTGTGCCATTCCGGCCGGTAATCAATCATGTCGATTATGGTCCGTGTGCTATCGGCCAGGTAAACTTCACGCCCTGAAAGAGGGAGGCTCAGCGTGGATCGGTCAACCCGCAACGCCTTATTTTCGAATCCGGTATCAAGGTTGAAAAATATAGCAGTCTTGCTGTCGGTAAAATTATGGGTTTGATCTTCTGCATGAAACAGAAGTACTCCGTTTGCCGGGATCCATCGCTCAGTAGAATTTACAGGCCTTATTGATGTAATTTGATTGTTATTATCCGGGCGGTCGTGCAAGAACAGGCCCTCTGCAGAAATGGCGTAGGACCGTCTGTTAACAATCTCAATATACTCCGCCTGGTTGGTCAGGTTTTCCCGGTTGTCTCGTATGGGATCGTACATAATTTCATTAAATACCAGATCCCCTTTCTGTACCGGCTGAGCAACCGGCCGCTCCTGACCGGATGTGATATTTCCCTGAAAATCGCCGAAATTCTCAATGATCAGTGTGATCTCTTCACCGGGTATGACGTGTTCAGTATCGAGAATGATACGATTGCCGTGATTTGGATCGTAAAAAAGCAGTTCCGCTTCCCGGTCGTTTACTAAAAAGCGTGCACCCGTTTTCTCAATGGAAGCAGATTGTTGAATAGCTGAACTGTTGATCTTTGAATTTGAACCCTGATTTAGGTCCACAAATTCACTGAATCGTACTTCCAGAGAATCAGGATGGGAAAGGTTTGCGAAAATAATTTCAGGTGACGACATATCACGTTCAAAGCTGCTGTTCTCCTCAGCCGGCGTGGAGCCACCCTCAGCACTGCTGGGGGTCCAGTTTGCGCGATCAATTGAAATGGCATCCGGATCACGGCGCTCAAGTGAAACCCCTGCTATGTTATCTCCCCAGGATGGCAGATAAAAAAGACTGTCGATAACTGTTTCAGCGCTGTTTTTAAGTGTAACAGCATCACCGTTGTTGCTTAGTGACTTAAATCCGGACAGGTAAATAATTTTATCAGATTCAGCAGCAAACGTTTCGGTGTCTGTAAATACGAGGTAACCTTCTCCGCGAATGCTGGTGCCATCAGGCAGGGTAGTACTGCCTGATGCATTTGATAGTGTCCATCCGCTAAGGTCTGCATTTTGCTCAGACCGGTTATAAATTTCCACAAATTCAGGACTTCCTGCCTGCAAACGCCGGTACAAAATTTCGTTAATGACAATTTGCCGGGGTTCAGCTTCATCAAACTGTAGAAATTCAATAGAACGTGTTTCACTTTCGATGGTATTACCGAAAAGATCACCTATCCCATTGATTGTTATCTCATATTCTGTGTCGCTTTGCAATTCACTATCAATAACTATCTCAACCACATTTCGGTCTAAATTGATAGTCGATATATGCATTGCAGGCTCGACTGAGTAATTGTCAATCTGAGTGGCCGTTTCCTCATCAAGGCGTTCATTAAACCGTAGGACAAAAGCTTCGTTTCCAAATGTATTCAGGGATTCCCAAATGGGAGGATTTATATCCTGTTCCACTTCATTTGTGAACCCGGGGGTTCCTAAAAGTTCATTGGGAGATTCACCCCAGTTTTCAACGAATCGGGCAGAAACCTCTGCTGATCTTCGTTCGAGTGCCACGTTAGTTCCACCCCATTCCGGCCGCTCGTACCTCAGTGATTCTGCGACAGCACCATAATTGTCAATAAGCCGTATTTTGTCACTCTGTGTTTGGGTGATTCCCGGAAAATTATTCATCTGAAACCACTCTCCGGCGCCAAAGGTATTCGTCATTAGTGAGGTGTCTTCTGCAACGATAAGAAATCCATTGGGTTCTATAGCCAACGAGGTTGAACTGATCACCCCTCCGCTATTTGCAGCTCCTTCTGCACGACGTAATTCCCAGTCCCTGATATTTAAGATTTTATCTGATGTGTTGTACAGCTCAACGTATTTGGAATACCCTTCGGGGGTGTTATACATAAACTCGTTGATGACGATATCACCTAGTTCATATTCATCAAAGACAAAAAAGTTGAGCCCTGTGTCACCTTCAATCGTCCAGCCCACAATGCTTTCAATATCATTAATAAGCAGGTTATAGGAACCGATTTCGAACTCCCCCGAAAATTCCAGGCGCACATTTTCTGAATTCGGAAACTCAATAGAAGTGGGGGCGGTGCCATCATCCAGCTGAAAGTTGGAAACCGATACTGTGGACAGGTTCAGTGGATGTGTAAATTGAACAAATACAGTATTATTTTCCTCAACATCAGCGCTCAACACTCTAAATGGATTCAGAAATCTAAATTCGAACTCCCGGCTGCCTGAAATAGAGTTTCCAAAGATGTCACCCACATTTTCATAGATAAATGAGTAATCAACCTGATCGAGCAGATTCTCTTCAAGGGCAAATATGAGCATCTTTCGGTCTTCAATATTGTACTGTGTGGATTCAAAAAACGCGTTGTTCGTCAAACTAAAGCTGTTTAGCTCAAGAACCGATTCCGGTGAAAGCGCACGGGAGAATTCAACTCTTAATTCCTGCGGTACCGGAAAACTGACTGCTACAACTTCCGGTGAATCAGATGGAACGGATATCGTATTGGGTAATCCCGGTGAGCCGCGAAGAGCGTCTTCAGAATCGGCCCAGTTGTCACTGAATACGGAGGAAACGCTGAACGACTTACGTTCTAAAGATCTGCCGTTGCCACCCCAAAGGGAGGATCGGTAGAGCAAGGAGTCTGCGGTGATATCATTCGCTGATCGGACAACAATCTGATCTTCGGTGGTAAGGTTTAACGAGGGAAAATTTTCAGCCTCAAAAAAGTTTCGTTCTCCGAATCGCTCCAGAAAAACCGGTTCTCCCCTCGTAACAGCAAGGTACTCGTTAGGGGGGATGGGCAGGTTTTCGGAACTGATTATCTCCCCATTAAACGTGAACTCCCGAAGATTTAAAAACTTTCCTGATTGGTTATACAGTTCTATATATCGGGGGCGATCAAATTCGTTTGTTCTCCAGTCGACAGGTACCCGGTAAAAAAATTCACTGATCGCCAGGTCTCCCTCTTCAAATTCATCGAAAATAAATAGCTCATAAGTGTCATCATCAATCAGGCTCCAGCCGTTTACACTTTGAATATCGGAGACTGATAATATATACTCACCTGAAGCGAGTGGCGTGTTAAATTCAAGCCGGATGGTTCCTGCTTCGGATTGAGTTACCTGATCCGGACTCGCTTCGCCTTCAATCTCAAAATTAGAAGGCTGAGTAAATGAATCATCAATTTCTTCAGTGAAAAAAATGTCTATTTTACTGTTACTGATTGTTTCATTTCCAGTTATGCGAAATGGATTTTCGACAGAAAAATTCAGCTGGGTATTTGGCTCGATGACTTCTCCAAAACCTGTTTCAACATCGTTGATGGTAATGGTGTAGTCGCCATCAACAAATAGATCGTCATACTGTAATCGTACCACAACATCTGATTGAAGAGAAACGGAAGATGGGTTACCAACATTTTGATCGACTTGAAAGCCGGATGTTGAAAGGCTGGACTCTTCAATGGAATAGTTAAATGTAATATCGAGAGTTGTGGCACCTGAAACGTCAGCGCTGACAGCATCTAATTTTTCAATGTTTTCAATGATGATGTCATCAAAATAGAAGTTTTCCCGGTTTCCTGAAGAATACCTTATTAAAATACCAAAGTAATTCGATTCCGTGAATGTATTGTCATTTACCGGTTCTGAGTCAAGTGTTGGCGCACTTCCATACCCTTCACTGACATACAGTGCCCACTCACCATCGTCACTTCGTGTAACCATAACCTGATACCCTGTATCTGCTTCAATTTCAGTATCAGATGAAAGTAGTGTTTCATTATCACTGCCATTCAGAATCTTAACGAGGTCAAAATTGCCTCCTCCGGTGTGAATCGCATAACCATTTGCACTTCCGGGTGATCCAGCTCCGATAATGTCGAGTTCGGTTTCATCAGATATCAGATATATATAAACTCGGTTGAATGAAGATGTGGCCGGAACTTCTATATAAAATTCCCAAGAGCCATAAACGGTAGATGACTCTGTAATTAATTGGGATCGGTCACCATCTGTGTCATTTAGCCGAAGTAACGTATTTCCATTGTCATCAAAAAAAGAGAAGTTGTTTAAATCTCCAGTCCATTCCGGGTTTTGGGTGAGATTTTGATCTTCAAAATCTTCATTTATAATAACAATCTGAGCATTTAACGTTGAAATAGAGAAGGGCAAAAAAAATAAATAAAGTAATAACTTTTTCATGACATGAGCTTATGGTAGTATGAGCGAAAGCTAACTCATTAGAATACAGATAAGCGTCGATGTAAATAAAAAGGCCGGAAGGTCAGTTCCGGCCTTCTTGAAGGATATTGAAAATGTTGCTCTACATTTCAATATGTATCTACGTGTATCGTGTTCTCGTATGTATGAACACTAAACAGCAGATTCCTTACAGTTTTTTTTCAAGAAATTTCAAATACTTTATAAGGTTATATAAATTAAATACTTACGATATGAATAATTACTCCGTTGCCTTTGAAATACCCAATATGAACCAAGGATTTGTAGAGGTGAAAGGTCTTTTGAGTGTATATGAAGACTCAATCCTTCTTGAGTTCGAAAGAAAAGATGCGGTTATCGGGTCAGCAAAAACAGGATTTAAAGAGGCGCGCATACTCTATTCAGAGTTGGAAGAGATGGAGTGGAGAAAAGGATTTTTCCGCTCAAAACTAATACTGTTTGGGAAAACTCTTAGATCGCTGAGTGAGGTACCCGGTGCCGAGCAGGGTCGACTGGTGATGAATGTGAAAAGAAAAGACCGGGATGATGCGGAAAGGGTGGCAAGCAGCGTGCGTTTACGAATCTCTGAAGCGCGACTGAATTCGATGGAGGATTAGAAATTGAAAATTAGAGAATTGGGAAAAAGTCTTCCCTCTTTTTTTAAATTTCTTTTGATGCTGACACTTCGGTAGAGGGGTAGGGGTGGTTCAAAAAGGGTGTTCAATGAATAGTTAACCTTTGTATCATGCCGTTTCAAAATTCCAATGCAATTCCAGTTAACTCCTTCGTGTTTCTTCGGGTCTTTGCGCCTTCGTGGTAATAAAAGTTCGAACTTCATAACCCGGTATCGACAGTGGAACCACGAGAACACCAAGAATCAAAGGTTCACGAAGTAAACTTCAATTATTAAGGCATCTATAAATCAAATGTATCTTTTTGGACAGCCTCAAATTTTATTCAAGGGCATCGTAATGAAATACCGCAGATTGTATACTGCCGCTGCCTACTTGATAAACCCTTTTGCGACAAGCAACTCAGCATTCAGAATTGCACCACCCGCTGCGCCACGAACCGTATTATGAGCCATTGCTACAAACGTTAAGTCCAGTACGTTAGACGATCGAATTCGGCCAACAGCTGTGCGCATTCCCCGTTCGCTATCGGCATGAAGCCTTGGCTGCGGATATCGCTCATCATCATGATAAAATATCGGGAAGTCGGGAGCGGTGGGGAGGTCATATTTTGCAATCGGACTTTCCCAATTTTTCACTGCGCGGATGGCTTCCTCCGCCGAAGATGGTTTATTATGAAGACCCACGGTTACGGAAAGCAGGTGACCGTTGATGGTTGGTACCCGGGTAGCCGTTGCCTGGATCGGAATTTCTGCATGGGTCAATTTTCCATCCTTCAGCGTGCCGAACACTTTCAGCGGTTCAGCATGAATTTTCGGTTCTTCACCACTGATTAACGGAACTACATTCCCGAGGATATCCAAACTTGGAACGCCGGGATATCCCGCTCCGGAAACAGCCTGCATAGATGTTAAAATCACGCTTTTTATGCCGTATTGATCGTGAAGCGGTTTAAGTGACATAGTTAACGGCACAGCTACGCAATTAGGATTCGTAACAATCCATCCGCTGCCATCATCAGTAAACGATTGCTGGTGAATCAGTTCTGTATGGCCGGGGTTGACCTCCGGTACAAGAAGTGGCACGGTTGGATCTGTCCTGAAATTTCGTGCATTACTGATTACAGGAATTCCTGCTTTGGCAAAATCCAGTTCAATGTCTCCGGCTACGGAAGCATCCATTCCGGAAAATACAAAGTCGACTCCGGCAAACGCTTTTGGAGTGCAATCTTTAACCACTATCTGTTGTACTGATTCCGGCATTTCGGTTGATTCGATCCAGTTCGCTGCTTCTACATATGGTTTTCCCGCTGAGCGCGAAGAAGCCCCTAATGAGTGAATGGTAAACCATGGATGATCCTGTAAAAGGCGGATAAATTTTTGTCCTACAGCACCGGTTGCGCCAAGGACTCCTACGTTAAAATTTGGCATTGGAAATAAAGATTAGTCGTTCAAATAATTTCTTCCTCAAAAACTTTCTCAACTCCAGAAAAGTTTCGAGGGGCTGAAAATAACAAATCATTCCGACAAACGATTCATCCAAGGATAGATTTTTCATATCTTTGTCACCTTAATCAAGAAAAGTTTATTTCATCATTTTCAATAACGACTAACAAAGAATACATGTCAGCCAAAAATTTAGATAGCCTCGATAAAATCGTTTCACTCTCAAAAGCCCGTGGATATATCTTTCAATCCTCTGAAATTTATGGTGGATTGGCAGCCGTATACGATTATGGACCACTCGGTGTAGAGCTGAAGCGAAATATTCGTGACCTTTGGTGGAAGTCGATGACACAGGTACACGATAATATTGTTGGGGTTGATGCGGCCATATTTATGCATCCTAAAGTGTGGGAGGCCAGCGGCCATGTGGATGGTTTTAACGATCCGATGATTGATGATAAGCAGTCAAAAAAGCGATATCGCGCGGATATGCTGATTGAGCAGCATATTCTTAAGCTCCGCCAAAAAGGTAAAGTGGAGAAGGCAGATGAGCTTCAGGAAAAGCTCGATACCACCGGAACCCGCGAAGGTTTGTGTGAAGATCTTTATGCCATCATTATGGAAGAGGAAATTAATGCACCGGAATCCGGGGCGTTTGACTGGACCGAAGTACGGCAATTTAATTTGATGTTTAAAACCCATTACGGAGCCACATCAACCAAAGATGAAGACGCTATTTATTTGCGGCCGGAAACAGCACAGGGAATTTTTGTGAACTATAAAAACGTGATGGATACCGCCCGTGTGCAGGTACCGTTTGGCATTGCACAGATTGGGAAAGCATTTAGAAACGAAGTTGTTGCTCGTCAGTTTATTTTTAGAATGCGGGAATTTGAGCAGATGGAGATGCAATATTTTGTAAAGCCGGGCGAGGATGAAGGCGAGTACAATGCATGGCACGAAAAACGATTGGCATGGCACAAAGAAATTGGAATTCGGGATGAAAATATCCGGTCTGTAGATCACCCTGATGATAAACTTGCCCATTACGCCCGCGCCGCAGCGGATATTCAATATCACTACCCGTTTGGATGGCAGGAAGTGGAAGGTATTCACAATCGCACTGATTTTGACCTGAGCCGGCACCAGGAGTATTCCGGTAAAAAGATGGAGTACTACGATCAAAAAGAGCAGGAGCGATACATACCTTATGTAATCGAAACCTCTATTGGCCTCGACAGAAAAACATTGATGGTGCTGTGCGATGCTTATCGCGAGGAAGAAGTGGATGGCGATACACGAACGGTGCTAAAACTTCATCCGAAGCTTGCGCCCACTAAAGTTGGTATTTTCCCGCTGATGAAGAAGCCTGAACTGCAGGAACTGGCCCGCAAAATTGAAGAGGATCTGAAGCAGGATTATACCGTTCGGTATGATGAAGCCGGATCCATTGGGAAACGCTATCGCCGACAAGACGAAGCCGGAACTCCGTTCTGTGTTACTGTAGATTTTGAGGCTCTTGATGACAACACCGTGACCATCCGCTACCGTGATGATATGGAGCAGGAGAGGGTACCTGTGGATAAACTGAGTTCCGTAATTCATGAGAAAATGCGAGGCTGGAAACCTGAGTAGAAGCTGTATCCTGCCCGGTTAAATAACCTGCCATCGCGAGGAATATCATATAAATTTTAGTGGTTTGCGGGACACCCCTCAGGTAATGCCGGGAACTTCCGGCTTTACCGTCTCCCCTCAAGGGGAGATAGGGGATCGGGGTCCGCGATGACTTATTTCTGATTCAAAAATCTGAATAACTCCTCAGCAAACCCATCGATAAATTGCTTATCGAGCATAGGATACTCTCCCGTCATTCCTGTTTCTGCTTTTTGAAAAAGGTGATTGGCGTTGGGTATGATGATCGTGGAAATTCTTGATTCGTCAGGAAGTTCATTTGAATTGGGCTCCGCCAAAACCTGACTATCCTTTTCGCCAAAAATGGCTAAAACCGGGGCGTCGGTCTTTTCAAGTTTAGTAAGTGGATTAGTTTCGATAAACGATTTAAACCATCGGCTTTTAGCTCCTTCAAGCTGTCGGTTAATCTGACTTTTAATAAACTGATCCATATCTCCGAGAGCTTCCTGCTGCCGCTCCGGAAGCTGGTTGATTTGTTCCCGAAGTCGGTTTTCAAGATCAGTTTCTATAGCTTCCCAATCACCGTTTGTTCTAACCACCTCATAAAGTGTCTCCTGGAATGCGAGATTCTCTTCTACTATTTCATCCGGGATTCCCTCTGCTTTAGAAATTTCTCGAATCTGCTGGTTGATAATCCGGTCTCCGGGAAATGAAGGGGATGCCATTAAAATTAAACCGGCCAATTCTTGGTTTTGTGCAGCTATAGATGCAATTATTCCTCCCTGGCTATGGCCTAGCAAAATGAAGTCATCAAAAGAATAGGCTTCATGTTCTCTGAAATAAGAGATGATCTCTTCAACATCTGACGCAAGCTCCTGAAGAGTAGCATCTACATTTCCGGTAGAGCCTCCAACGCCGGGATCATCAAACCGGAAACTGTAAAATCCGCCATCGGATAGAAGTACGGCGAGCTCCTTAAATACCTCAAACCCTGCAACCGGACTGTTTCGTGGATTTGCACCGCTTCCGCTAATCATTATGATTAATGAAGAATTTTCAGGTGAAGGAGGAGTCACTAAACTCCCCTGTATTTTGCGTTCTTCCAAGTCAATATCGATCACTTTTTGGTCCAGGCGTGAATCTGATGCGGCAACACCTCCATTTGAACGCTGCAGGGAAAAAGGAAATGACACATTAGATTGACTAAACGTACCATGAATGTTTTCAGGAGACAGGCTGCTCAGTGCGGCACTGAATACGGCGGCTCCGGTTCCTGTCTGGAATTCAAACTGAAGTGAATCGGATTGAATAAGAGTAACTTCAACGGGTAAATTGAAGGCGTTTTGCTGAGGAATATCGATGCTGCCATCAATCTCGTCGTAGGTGTTCATAAATGTGAGCTTAATGTCCAATTCCTGTCCATCTAATGAAATGGCGCCTCTCCATTCCCCTTCAATTTCAGGGAGGTTTTGTGCGATAAGGGTTCCGGGAATTAATAGCATCAGTAGAAGAACACGTAGCATAGAATTTGAGAGATGTAGGTTAAAAAAAGAGAAGCCTGTCGCAGTAATATACATACAGGCTTCGTTAGTTATTTCCCAATTTGCTGAAAGTATTATTCCGTTTGAGCAACTCCTACTACACCACAGCCTAATCGTGGCCCGGCATCGCCGGTTGGCTGAGATTCAAGGTCATCCTCGTCGGCATGGATAACCAGCCCACGGCCCAAAATATTACCGGCACCCTCAAAAGATATAACAGTATCCAGGTAGTTCATTTCCGCAACTCCATCACCGTCGGCTTCAAGATTTCCCATGTCTCCAACATGTCGCTCGTCAGCATCAGGTCCTGCATGGGGCTCATCGTGCGGGTCAAAATGTCCGCCGGCGGATGTAGCATCAGGTGCTGTGCAATCACCGAATTCGTGGATGTGAAATCCATGTCGGCTATTTGGGTCTAATCCATGTACCTCTGCCACCACACGTACTCCGTCATCTTCTTTCAGGAATCGTATCACACCGTTTACTTCGTTGCCTTCAGTTGGATGAACCACAACGACGTATTCATTATGGGTTACAGAATTGCTGGTATCATTATGCGATTCATTTTCATAATCTGCGCATCCTATCAATAGGAATAATGTCAATGTAGTTAGTATAGTTTTCATAAGTCACTTTTTGATTTTTGTATTTACTGTTAATAATCTACGATCACATCGTAATCTTCTCTTTGATACTACAGATAAATATCACTCCACTGCGCAATTAACTTTCCTGCGTATTTACTGTACTTCTCTTTCGTAAGGAGATGATCTGCTTCGTGAAGTGAAATAAAACTTTTAGGGTGTTTTGCTTTTTGATATAGTCTGGCCGCATTATCGATGCCAACGGTATTATCCGTAGGGGCGTGCATGATAAGCAATGCTTTTTCCAGATTTTTAATTTTATCCTCCATCGCGGTTGCCTGTAAATCATCCAAAAATTGTTTTTTAATTTTGAACGGCCTCCCTGCCAGTTCTACAGTTGCTTCACCGGTCTCTTCAATTTCATCAAGATGCATCGAAAAATTCTCTTTAACGTGTTTAGGGTCGGCCGGTGCGCCTATTGTGGCAACGGCTTTTACCGCTGATAGTTGTGATGCCGCATGAATAACCGCAGCACCGCCAAGAGAGTGTCCAATCAAGAGTGATGGGGCATTCAGCTCGCCTTCCATATAGTTTGCAGCCGCAATGAGGTCGTCTACATTTGATGAAAAATTGGTATTGGCAAACTCACCATCGCTTTCTCCGAGGCCCGTGAAATCGAACCGTAGCGTAGTAATTCCCATTTTCGCCAGCGAGGATGTGATATGACCAACCACTTTTAAGTTTTTTGAACAGGTAAAACAGTGGGCAAAAAGTGCGTAGGCACGGACAGAATCCTGTTCGGAATGATCAATTCGCCCCGAAAGTTTATCTCCTAATGCGCCTGTAAATTGTATCGATGTTGTATTCATAACTTAACAATAAATATATGGATGGTGTATCGGGATAATAATGTTCAGGGCAAATTGGTTCCGAAATACTTCTATTATTTCTCTGCATTTATGCAAAGCTGCCTTTGATTAATAAACAAAAAAGCAATAGAAGGTTTTTAGTTTCGTAGTCGTTTATTCATGCATTATCATCATTTTACAATATTCTACTCTTTTTACTTGAATCAGAGTTTGCTAAAGCTGACTTTATAATGCTATAATCTCAAATAATATGAATGTGTATGTCCAAATCAATTACATTTTATAAGTTAATAACAGGCATGATAGTAGCTCTGCTGCTATCCGGCTGTGGAGTGTTCGGGTCTTCTACAGACAAGTCCGATGCTTCCTCTCCTGCAGACCGAAGAGCGATGGCTGAGGCCTCTAATGGTATGAAGCCGTTCAGTGAAGTAATTAAAGAAAGCTTCGACAAAGATGACGGTTTATTCAACGTTTATTTTAATAAAGATGACGATGAATATTTTTATGAAATTCCTGATACGCTTCTCGGTCGGGAAATGCTGATGGTATCACGAATTGCAAAAACAGCGGATGGAATCGGTTATGGCGGAGAGCGTCTAAGTAACCAGGTACTTCGCTGGGAACGGCGCAATGATGATATTCTTCTGCGGCGGGTATCTTTCGAAAATACAGCGAACGACACTTTACCAATTTATGAGGCGGTAAGAAATTCTAATTTCGAACCTATAATCATGTCTTTCAGTATTGAAGCATTGAATGAGGATTCAACAGGTACAGTAATTGATGTTACAAATCTGTTTAAAACGGATGTTCCTGCACTAGGCCTTCAGCAAAATCGAAGAACTAGTTTTCAGGTGCGCAGATTGGATGGAAGCAGAACATTTATTGAGGGAATTAACAGTTTCCCGAGAAATGTGGAAGCACGGCACCTGGTTACTTACGAAGCCGGAAATCCACCCTCGAACTCATCAACGGGATCCATTTCATTGGAAGTGAACCACAGTATGATTTTGATGCCGGATGAAGTAATGCAGCCAAGAAAAATGGATCAACGGGTTGGTTTCTTTAGCGTGACCCAGCGCGATTACGGTCTTGATGTACACCGGACTGAGCAGGTTTCGAATGTTACCCGATGGAACTTGGTACCTAAGGATAAAGAAGCCTATTTACGCGGTGAACTGGTTGAACCGGAAGAACCGATAATATTCTATATCGACCGGGCAACTCCGGAAAGATATCGGGAATGGTTAATTCAGGGTGTAGACGACTGGCAGGTAGCTTTCGAAGCGGCAGGTTTTAAAAATGCTATTATTGGAAAAATGGCTCCTACCAAAGAGGAAGATCCTGATTTTAGTCCTGAAGATATTCGCAATTCTATGATCCGTTACTTCGCTTCGCCGATCCCTAATGCTTATGGACCACATGTTCATGATCCGCGTTCAGGGCAGATTGTAACATCAAGCATTGGCTGGTACCATAATGTGGCAAGTTTGCTTCGGAACTGGTATTTCATCCAGACTGCAGCGGCAAATGAAGAAGCCAGAAATGTAGATTTTGATGACGATGTAATGGGAGAACTCATCCGTTTTGTGTCTGCTCATGAAGTAGGGCACACACTGGGATTACCACATAACTTTGGGTCAGCTCACGCTACTCCTGTGGATTCCCTGCGTTCACCAAGTTTTACCGATAATCACGGGCCTGCACCATCTATTATGGACTATGCACGATTTAATTATGTTGCACAACCCGGTGATGGCGTAACAAACTTTCTGCCTCGTGTTGGAGAGTACGATAAATGGTCTGTAAAGTGGGGGTATAGCTGGATGGGACACCTCTCTGAAGAGGAGCAGCGCGAAAAACTCAATGAGTGGATTAAAGAGCGGGCTGATGATCCACGGTATTTTTATGGATCACAGACAGCAAACCCAATTGACCCAAGATCGCAACGGGAAGCTATTGGAGATGATCCGATTCGCGCCAGTGAATACGGACTTGCCAACCTTCAGGTTATTACCGATAATCTTATAGAGTGGATTGCAAAAGATGGGGACGATTTTTCGCACCTTGATGAACTATATGGTAATGTTGTAGGCCAGTGGGCCCGATATATGGGGCACGTAACCGCAATTGTTGGAGGAGTTTATGAAGATCATAAAACCTTCGATCAGGATGGTGTAGTGTATACTCCGGTTGAGCCTGATTACCAAAAACGTGCTATGGCCTTTCTGGAGCGCCACGCGTTTAGTGCACCAAGCTGGGTTTATAACGAAGAGATTCTTAACCGTGTAAATCAATCGGACTTTCTGGATTCATATCGTGGGCAACAGGTTAATGTGCTGAATGGCATTCTTGATCCACAACGAATTGCACGATTGATTGAATACGATTTCCGGTCAAACGATGTCTACTCACCATATGAATTTATGGATGATGTCCGTACTGCTGTATGGCAGGAATTGAGTGGTAATTCTGCAATTAATGTGTATCGCAGAAGTCTCCAGCGGGCATATGTTGAACGAATGGAGTATTTGATGACGGAAGAGCTTCCTTCAATTTCAGCTCAGTGGAGAGATCGAATTGGCTGGACGCAGATAAATGTAAGTCAGTCTGACATTCGACCTATGGTACGTGAGCAGCTTGAAACATTGATGGCGGATGTGCAAAACACAAAAAATCGTGTTTCTGACCGTGCAACCCGTGCTCATTTAAATGACATCGAACGAAGAATTGATAACGTGTTAAATCCGAGCTAAGCGAGGATGATCACGTAGCGACTATTTCATTAGTCGCATTTCTATCATATAAAAAAGCCACGCCCTGTTCAGGAGCGTGGCTTTTTTTGTGTGGGAAATAAAACATTGTTTTACCGAAATGTTTACCTATCCGAATTTAGTAACCGGATGAGTCATCTTGTTGAGGTAGAATAACAGAATCTATTACATGCACGACTCCGTTAGATGCTTCGATATCAGCTTCTACAACAGATGCGTCATCTACAGATACACCATAGTTTCCAATTGATATTGTTACACTCGACCCCTGAACAGTTTCGGCATACATGCCATCACTCAAGTCACCAGACATTACTTTACCCGGTACCACATGGTAAGTCAGGATTTCTACAAGTAACTCTCTGTTTTCTTCAAGTAAAAGGCTTTCAAGCGTTCCATCGGGAAGTGCGGCGAATGCTTCGTTGGTTGGGGCAAACACGGTAAAAGGTCCTTCGCTCTGAAGTGTTTCTGCAAGACCTGCAGCATCGATTGCTGCAAACAGAGTGGAAAGTGCATCAGTTTCAGATGCTAACTCAACGATATCTTTGTTATGATTATGGTCTTCAGTTGTATTATGAAAAGGCACCATAGCCAATAAGGCAACTGTGACGATAGATAAAAAAGCTATTTTAATATAGTTCATGATTTTTATTATTAATTGTGGGGGTTAAGAATTCTGATGATTTTTCAATTTCATCATAGTCTTAAACAACAACCGCAGCAATTTCGAAGAGGTTCCATTTACATCTATACGTATCCCGATACAATTTATAGAGGTAAGTAGATGCAATAGAATCTGTTGACAGAGGAGTGTGTTTTTTTACAAACATTAGAATTATCATTATTAACGAATTAAGAGCGTAATTACCTGATTACGATTTAAAAAATGTTGAAAAAGAAGCTCCCCTCCTGTGTAAGTCTCTTTTGATACCGATATTTCTGTAGAGGGGTGGTAGTTTTCGATTTTTAAGTTTTTAAAAAAGCAATGCCCTTTTCAGGCCAGTTATAAATCATGTATATAAATTGTTTGCAAAACCGATAGGTACTGGAACACAGAGATCTGTATAACAGATAGAAATAAGTATGAAAAACAGTAACAGCGAAAAGGTAAAAATATGGGCGTCGCGTATAAAACTGTCGGATCGAAATGCATTCGAACAGTTCTTCCGATACCTATACCCAAAACTGGTTTTGTATGCCATGAAATTTATCAGAGAAAAACCGGCAGCATGTGATGTAGTTCAGGAGGCATTTATTGCTTTTTGGCAAAAGAGAAAGACTATTAACCCGGAACAATCAATTGTTTCTTATATGTACAGAGCCGTGCGTAACAGATCTTTGAACTGGAATGGTAAGAAAGCGAACCGATTAGAATCACTTGATGATATTACCCTTAAA
>PWFZ01000019.1 GCA_003555185.1 Balneolaceae bacterium
AATGGCATCCAGCTCGTAGTATACAAGCTGACCTTCCCTCACCAATACAATATCCGTTTCGTCTACCTGAAGCTCGGTTTCAAATCGGTCGGCAGCCCCAATTTCCATAATGGGGCGGTTTCCGGCAATCAGTTCCCCTTCTTTCGGGATAATGTTGTACACCTTGCCGTTAATGGCAGAAAGAATGGTGTAATCACCGGTCATACTCTCCTGAGCCAGAAAGTTGTTGCGGGCATTATCGAGTTCGATCTGAAGCCGATCGCGCGTTTCATGCAGTTTACTGACCGCGATCCGATAATTATTCCCGGACGTTTGGTATCGAAGCTCTGCCCGTTCAAGATCTTGCTGCGAGTTAATACTGTCTGCATAAAGCCGGCGGTTGCGCTCAAGTTCAACGGAATCTTGTTTAAAGACAACCAGCGAATTTTCAACTTGCTGTGAAAGCTGTCTCATCAAGTCAGAATTGGGCTCTGCATTTCGCCGGGTTAACTCAAGCTGATTTCTTGCGATCTGGAGATTTGACTCATTGGGCTGATTTTGGAGCTTTACCAGTGGAGTGCCGACCTCAACGTCTTGCCCAACGTTAACAAAGATCCGGTCGATAATTCCCGAAACTTTACCGGTGATTTCATAATGACCAACCGGCATCACATTTCCCGAGGCGTACACCCCCTGAACCAGATCCATTTGTTTTACCTGAACATGTTCCTGTTCAGAACAACCAATAGGTATGATAATTATTAGAATTAGTAAGGTAGGATAGATTGATCTCATTGTGACTAGTTTTTCTCTCTCTTAGTAGAAAATACAAGTCTTTAAGAAATATTTAAAGAATGAGACAACTAAGGTAAATTATGTACAAAACTTGATCAGATATGTTCCGTATTAACCTCACGATTTAGAGGGTGAAGATTTTTTGCAAGACAATACATTTATAATGTCGTTAATTAGGGAATCAACACAATCTGCAGATCCATCAGATTGTTTCCTGTTCCTCCGGGTTTGATGTGATCCCCGAATTCATCAAAAAAGTGGTAGCTGTCGTTTTCTGATAAATAGGTTTCCGCAGAAATCCCTTTCTTTTCAGCTTCATAAATAGTGTTTTGATCTACAACAGCACCGGCTGCATCAGTCGGGCCATCAATTCCATCCGTGCCTGCGCTTAAAAATATAATGTCACGATCAAACTCTTTCAGGTGCTTAGCCATTCGTAGGGCCAGCTCCTGATTTCGTCCGCCTAAGCCTTCTCCCGTGACCTTAATGGTACACTCTCCAAAAAACAGGAGGGCAGTAGGTGAAGAAACGGATGCATTGGATTTGATAACCTTTAGTATACGATCTTCAAATTCATGGATAGATCCCGACCATGCTTTCTCGTCAATAATCGTTTTATATCCTTCAGCTTCCAATAACGATGCCGCATGTTTTGTAAGCATAGACGCTGATGCCACGATGAATGACCGATGGTTTACAAAATCGACAGTAACTCGTTTTTTCTGCGACAATACTTCATCGTGCATTTCAGATGCTAAAAAACTTCGAAGTGAGTGAGGCATTTTTTCATACAGTTGATACTGTTTTGAAATTTGAAACGCATCTGACGCAGAAATTTTTTGTGGTATGGTTGGTCCGCTTCCTACCATGGAAAGATCATCATCGGAAACATCAGAAATAATCAGGTCGATAAGAGTGGTATGTTTAAGGTGATCAAGCAGCTGCCCGCCCTTAACCGAAGAAAAGACTTTTCGGACAGTGTTAATTTCCTGTATTGTGGCGCCCGACTGAACAAGAAGTTTGTAAAGCTGGCTAATATCTTCAATTTCGAGTTTATCATTGGGCAGACAGAACAGCGAAGATGCACCGCCTGATATCAGTGTTAAAACGTGTGCTTCCTTCGGAATTGTTTTTATAAAAGAGTGAATTTCAAGTGAAGAAGAGAGGGATTGTTCATCCGGCAATGGATGAGAGCCTTCAAACACCTGAATTCGGTTTAACTTTTGCAGGCTTTCTTTAGTAGTGATAATCATACCATCCACGATAGTATTTCCCAATACACCTTCAACGTAGCCGGCCATTTCCGCCGAAGCCTTTCCAAAGCCGATTACGTAAAGCGGGCGTTCTTTCGACAGCGTGTATTTAGTGTGATCAATCTTTAAAATATTATTATAAGAATCCCACTCAAGTGCATTTTCAAGGACTTTTTGTGGTTTAACAAAGTCGAGTGTTTGTTCAAAAATTGAGACTGCTAATTTTTTCATTCTACTACTTCCGGAATACTTTTTTAGACGTTAAACAGAGTTGGTTGAGGATTTTCCCCCTTTGAAAGAGGAAAAAAGCGAAACTTTTTGGGTTAAATTAAAAAATGCATGAGCTTAATCAACGCTCATCAGTATACCTCTGCCGAGGTGTCGTATTTCACAATTTTTTCAACCCGCTATTACGTCCGCCCCCTTCAAAGGGTACTTAAAAATTCTTACATTGTTCTGATGGTCAATAACTAAAAACACACTATATCATTTCAAGATTCAATTACTTATAAATAAAACGAAATATAAGATGCGAATATATAATGGATGCAGATAAATGAGTAATAAAAAGATTTTAGTTACCGGGGCCTCCCGTGGAATTGGCCTGGAAATTGCAAAAGGTTGTCTCGAAAAAGGGTGGTCAGTGACCGGGACGGCTGTTTCTTCATCATTTCCTGATTCTATGAACTCGAACAAAAATTTCAAAGGAGTTCATGTTGATCTGGGTCAACTTGTTGATGTTCAAGCAACGCTGAAGCCGGAAATCGAGAATGAGCTGCCGGATGTGTTAATCAACAATGCAGGTGTGTTTCGGGATGCAGATATGATGGCAGATGACGATGAGTGGCTTCGGGTTTGGGATCAAACTATGAATATTAATCTGCGCTCATCATCAATTCTGACCAAGTGGTTTATCAATCAGCATGTAAAGAATGGTACTGAAGGAATTATCATAAACATTGCATCACGTGCGGCTTACCGGGGAGATACACAGGAATATGCGGCGTACGCAGCTTCCAAGGCGGGAATGGTGGCATTTACCAAAAGTATTGCACGAGACTTTAGCCGTAAAAATATTTTTGCTTACTCCGTTGCTCCGGGGTTTATTGAAACGGATATGGCCAAAGATGCTGTTGACCTCCTGGGTAAAGATTATATACTTAAAGATTCAGCATTTGATGAAATTACTCAGCCTGATGAAGTGGCAACTCTGGTCGTGTTTTTAGCGGAGGGTAAGATTCGACATGCTTCGGGTCAGACCTTCCACATAAATGGTGGATCGTATTTGTTGTAGTATTGGAGGTGTGTGTATTGCGTCATGCCGTCCCGAAATCCTTCGGGACGGCATCTCCGGATTTTCGAATGGGAGAATCTAGGAGATCCAGGGATAAGTTTGAAAATAGAATCCTCTCCTTTTTAAGAGCCTGTCCGGCTCCCGACGGAAGGGGCAAGGGGTGGTTCAGATTAATCTATTTGAGATTTGTAAGTAGTAAAATTAACTCAAAGGCTGTTTAAGAGTTTTGATGAACATCCCCCTCAGTCCCCCTTTATTAAGGGGGAGTAAATAATCGTACATTTAGAAAAATACCTTAAACCAAAGAAGCATTTATGTCGATAAAAGACCGAAAAAAAGATCATGTTGAACTGTGCCTGAATGAAGATGTAGCCTACAAAAAGGGCACGGGTTTAGAGCAGTACCGGTTTGTGCATAATGCTCTTCCGGAAGTTGATATTGATGATGTATCCCTTGAGGCGACATTATTGGGAAGATCATTTTCTTACCCGCTATTTATTTCATCGATGACAGGGGGCTACTCAGGTTCGGGAAGCATTAATGGTATGATTGCGGAATTTTGTGAAGAGAATAATCTGCCGTTTGGGGTGGGGAGTCAGCGGGCACTTTTTGATCACCCTGAGGAGAAAGAGACGTTTTCAGTTGTTCGCGAAAAAGCGCCAAATGCGTTTATCGCTGCCAATATTGGAGGGGCTCAATTGGTCGGTGGGCTGGATGAATCAAATCTTGGGTTGCTGGTAGACTC
>PWFZ01000256.1 GCA_003555185.1 Balneolaceae bacterium
TCCTTCAAGATTTATAGAATTGATTGTAAAAAATTCTATTCCACCACTTTCCAAAAAAACTTCATTAGAAATGGTTGTGCCCACAAAGTCTATAAAAATTACACTTTCAAGATTTGGTGAATCTCCTTCACCCTCTTCGATAATTCGATACTGCAATCCGCTTTCGGTTACAATAACATCTTCATTTAGGGCATTTTTCTCAAGGAAATCAGTTTCATCAACAGGGTCATCAAACGGACTGTCAGTATTTAAACATCCTGAGATAAAGAACAGGGGGAAAATGAGGAACAGCAGAGAATTACTTTTCATGATAAAGCTTTTAAAATGTTAAAGAATTTCGATAAGGTCTACTTCAAAAATAAGCGTTGCTCCCGGGCAGATACCTGATGTTGGAGGAGGGTTGTTTCCATAAGCTAAATTTCCGGGTATATATAGCTCGTAGGATTCCCCTACTGACATTAACTGAATACCTTCACTAAAACCTGAGATAACTTCATTGAGAGGGAAATCTACAGGGTCCCCTCTATCAAAAGAACTGTCAAATACGTTGCCGTCAATGGTTCGCCCGGCATAATCTACCCGTACTCTACTATTTGCTGATGGACTTTCTCCATCTTCTACCTCTGTAATTATACGGTACTGTAATCCCGATTCAGTTTCGAAAACACCACTTTCCTGTGCGTTGTCAACTAAAAATTGTTGTTCAGCTTCGATGTTGCACGAATCATCATTATTGGTTCCGCAACCTAAAAGTGTAATAGATAAAATGATAAATGAGAAAAATATGTATTTCATTCGGAATAGTGGGTTTACTTTGCTGATGTGTCAGGTAACGTTTTTAATAGTGACTCGAGAGTGATCATATCCTGCTCCACAACGCTTTCCAGCTTTTGAATGAGGCTTTCAGCGTAAAACTCTACTTCCGTTGATTGTTGCCAAAAACGTCGTTGCCGATCGATAACGGGAATGATTGACTGAATGGTATCTACATCAAAAAAGAGCAGGTTACGGTGGAGTTCTTCAAGACGATCCAGAATACTTTTAGCCAGCATTACTTTAAAAGGGGAGCTGGAAGCAGAATATTCGTCGTTTAAATAGAGGTTTTGAAGGGTGTATATTTCATGCCTTATTTGAGCATACATTTTATGCAGATCAGATCTTTTTACCTCACTGATTTCACTCTGCTTGTAATAGCTGAAGTTTCGGCTAAGCCTCCGGCTTGTGCCAAGGCTCATGGCTGTTACGGCTGCTGCAAACTGCAATGAATCTGACTTTGAACTCAATTTGGCCACTTTTCCGGGTTCGCTCTCCAATTGTTTAACAACTCGATATCCTGTTGTTGAACTTTACCCTGCTCCAGAGCAACCTCTATTAGCGTACTGTAATCAGTTAATGAAAAGACGGGTATGCCTTTTTTATGAAATTTTTCATGGGATGCATCAAATCCGTAGGTAAAGATACTGGCTACGGCTTTTACATCGGCACCAATAAACTGAAGGGCTTCAATGACGGAAATTGCAGAGCCACCGGTTGAGATTAAATCCTCAATAATGATAGTTGATTGGCCTTTATCTACTCCGCCTTCAATTTGATTTCCCATTCCGTGCGCTTTTGCTTTTGCACGAACATATGCCATAGGTTTATTCATTTTTTCAGCGATCCAGGCCGCATGGGGAATTCCCGCTGTGGCAGTCCCGGTAATTACTTCAACATCCGGTGTTTGATCGTTAATGATATCTGTCAGTGCTTTTGAAATCGCTTTACGGATTTTTGGGTATCTCAACGTAAGTCGATTATCGCAATAGATGGGGGAATTCCAGCCTGATGACCACGTAAACGGGTCGTTTGGTCGTAATAATACGGCATTTATATCTAGCAGATGTTTTGCTAGCTCTCGGGAAAATTCTTTGTCTAAAATGGTATAGCTCTTTTTTATATCAATCATAATGGATAATCGTAAAATAATATTCGTTTGATTGCAGGCTTTACGGTACTCTATAATACCACTCGTGGTATCTGATAACTCTTATCTACGTAAGATGTTGGTTCACTAAAGAGATGAAGTAAGCATAAATAGTACTTCCATGCATATCAGTGCATATAAACCTGCTAATAAATCATCAAGCAATATACCATATTTTCCGGGCAATTTCTCCATTCGATTGATACCGAGCGGTTTGATGATATCGAAGAGTCGGAAAAAGATAAATCCGGCGATAAGAATCCATATATCGTGGGATAAATCTGCCTGAAACCCGGCTAAAAGAAAGACAAGTGACTGACCCGCAACTTCATCCATCACAAACTGTGAGGGATCATCGCCGTATCTTTCTACAGCTTCGGATGTGCTCCAAAGAGAAAGCAGGCAAGAAATGGCGAAAAAAATCAATATACCGAAGAAGGAAAAATAAAGGGCGGTAAGATAAATAAACGGAATGGCGGCAAGACTTCCCCAGGTACCCGGTGCTTTTGGAAGCAAACCTGAACCGAAAAATGTACCTAACACAAATTTTACGGCTTTCATTTATCGGTAGTAGAAGTGAGCAGGTGCCGGTTTACGACGAGATATTCAATGCCTGAGTAGAGAGTGATCGCTACAACTCCCATCATACCCCAGAAAAAGATATTCATGGAATAAACCGTAATAGCAAAATCTGACATCCCACCCGGAATAAGCAGGAAAAAGCCAAATAACAGAGCTACGTATAAAAACCCCATTTGAATAGCAGTCTTTACTTTCGCCATATACCGGGTTTCAAGTGTAATCCCTTTTCGATCGGTGAATATGCGAAGTACTGTGATGATTACATCACGAAGCACAATAAGGCCAACGGCCCACCATGGGAATTGTCCCGGGTCTAAAAATGGAAGGCAAACAAAACCGGCGAATGTCAAAAATTTATCCGCCAGTGGATCTAAAAAAACACCAAAATCACTTTCTACTTCGTAAATTCGGGCATAATACCCATCAAAATAATCAGTGATGGCAGCTACGGCAAAAACAACAAGGCTAATGCCACGCCACACTATATCATCCTGTATAAACAGAAATAAAAATACAGGGGCCATCGCCATGCGAAAGCCGCTTAATATGTTTGGTAATTTTTCCACACCCAAAGGTAACGCACCTGCAACAAAGTTGTTAAGAAGTTTTTTTAAATCTGTGAAGATGAAATTTCATCAATGTCTGTTAAACTGCTATTTTCAGTATCTATGAGAAAAGCACACATCATCTCCATTGGAAATGAACTTTTAATTGGAGACACCATTAATACGAATGCGTCATGGATTGGACGTTTTTTAACGGAGAAAGGACTATTTGTAGAACAGATAATTACTCTGCCCGATGATTATGTTCTGATAAAAAAGTGCATAGAGCAGAGTTTGATCAGTTCTGATTTTACGGTGGTGACCGGTGGATTAGGTCCCACACATGATGATATCACAAAAAAAGTGATTACGGATATTTTTGATGACGAACTGATTGAGAATAAGTCTGTGCTAAAGCATATCAAAGACATTTTTAAGAAGCGTGATTTCGAGTTCAGCAAATCAAATGCAGATCAGGCACTTGTTCCCGAAAGTTGCACTGTGTTGTTTAACAATCAGGGCACGGCTCCGGGGATGTGGTTTGAGAGGGAGGGCCATGCATTGGCGGTTCTTCCCGGTGTCCCTTACGAAATGCAATATGTAATGAATAGTGGTGTCAGCTATAAACTGGATGAATTCTTTCCTGAAAAGGATGTATGGGCAACCCGATACTTTAAAACTGCGGGTGTGCCAGAGAGTACACTGAGTGATGAAATTGTGGGTGATTTGTCATCCTATTTGAATAATGGTGTTCAGGTTGCTTATCTGCCAAATCCCGGGGGAGTTACCATACGAATTAGTGCTGAAGGAAATAGTAAAGCAGCGGCCAACGAAAAACTGGAGCATCTACAGGAATTGCTCTATAAAAATGCCGGTGAGTTTATTTACGGTGAAGGCAGGGACTGTGAGCTGGCAGCTGTTGTAGGTAATTTACTGAATCAAGAAAGTAAAACAATTGCCATTGCGGAAA
>PWFZ01000088.1 GCA_003555185.1 Balneolaceae bacterium
ATCCATCTTTTACTTTCGTAAAGTGTTCGGTTAACTGTTTTTCGCTAAGATTGGTTATTTCAGATTCAGTGTAGATACCTTGACGTGCAGTATGAATCGCCGGTTCACTCAGGTCTGTCGCAAATAATTGAACCCTTTTATGTACACCTGTAGAATAGAGTTCGTCTAAAAACTCTTTAAAACAGATTGCCATAGAATAAGCCTCCTGACCGGTACTGCACCCTGCAACCCAAACCCGAATGGTTTTTCCTTCTGGTTTATTTTCATAAATCCTGGGTAAAAATTCTTTCTGTAGTTTGTCAAAACTTTTTGGGTTTCGGAAAAAAGAAGTTACCGGAATTAGTAAATCCTGATAAAGCAGTTCTTGCTCATTTTTGTTGTCTTCCAGATAGTCGAAATAATCAGTGGTACTTTCGATTTTGTTGATGGCCATCCGTCGCAGAATTCTTCGTCGAATGGTCGACTGCTTGTAATAGGTAAAATTTGTCTCTTTCTGATCCCGCAGCAGAGATATAATTTGGGTATAAGTTTCTTCATCATCGGGCGACAATTCCTCACTCTGTTTATGTGGGTAACTGAAGAATCCGGTAAGCTTCAGTAGTTTTGCGGAAATTTTATCAGGAGAAAGTGTAAAATGAACAACTCCTGCATCTATGGCACTCTTTGGCATAGCGGGGTAAGCTGCAGAATCCGGATCCTGAGCGATGGTAATGCCACCACTGTTGTTAATGGCCGTGAGGCCCATAGTTCCATCTGAGGCCGTGCCGGATAATATTACGCCAATTGCTTGCTCCCGGTAAGCTTCTGCCAATGACTTAAAAAACAGATCAATGGGCAGTCTGTATTCTCTTTTAGAAGATTTTGTTCGTGGAGTAAGAAGTAAAGCCCCCCCCTTTGCAACCATGGTTTTGTTGCTGGGCATCACATAAATGTGATCGGGCTCTATATCAACTTCATCCGATATTATCTGAACGGGAATGTCGGTTGATTTTTTCAGTATTTCGGGGAGCATGCTCTCGTGGTCGGGAGATAAATGCTGTACAAGAATATAAGCCATACCTGAGTCTGTGGGAATCGCTTTTAAGAGAGATTTAAAAGCGTCTAAACCACCCGCAGAAGCGCCGATTCCAACCACCGGGAATCTGTTATCAGACTTTACCAATGTACCCCGGTTTTCACCTGATGTTTTTTTTGAGTTCAATATTGAGTCTGTTTCAATCGCTTGTGAGTATAAAATTATCTTTATCAGGTAGCGATATATTATTGTCTGCTATTAATCGGAGTGATTTGTAAATCAGCTTTTTTAACTCCTGAAACTTAATAGGCTTTCGAATGTAATAGTGTGCAGCATCTCTAAAAACCTGTTTAATTCGTTCCTGGTCGTTAGCGGTAGTGAAAATAAATACAGGCAGATCTTGTAAATTATGATCCCGTTTTATTTCGCCAAGTGCTGCAAATCCATTTTTTCGCGGCATATTCAAATCTAAAAAAAGAATATCCGGAAGTACAGTTTCATTTTTAGACAGCCAATCTAACAATTCTTCACCGTTAGTTACTATAGTTAAGTTAAACTTTACCGGTAACTCCTGCATGGCCTCTTCAAATAAAAGACGATCAGCACTGTCATCCTCTGCAAGAATTACATTTAGTTCTCTTTCGATTGGTTCATATTCAAAGTCGTGTTCCATGGGTAAAATGGATTAAAATGTTTCTATATAAAAACAATAATAGCAAATGCTATTTTGCCATTATACAGGTTAACGAGTGGAAGCAACTCGATTATTGTATTGGATCTTTACTACACAAAAAAGTTGGTAATTTTATTAAGATACGTTTTTCAATATTTAAGAAGTGTTAAAAAAATTATGTTTTTGTTTTTATTAAACTTCGCTTTAATGCTGATGAAGAAAATTCACTCTTTTTTAATGTTCTCAATAATGAGACCAATGTCAATTGTGAGATAATTAAAATTTCTTACAACAGTTTAGTTTTCATTAAATAAAGCTCCACAATATGAAAATCCTTTAAGTTACATCCATTACAGTTCACCGGTATAGTGTTACAGTTTTTACGTGTTTAATAGGCTTCATTTCGAGAAGACATTCAATTGTAGAAAAACCCCCACATTTAAACTGAATCCTGTTGACAAGTGCGCTGGAGGTGCCAAGGCTAAATAATGCCGTTGTAATATTTTGAGAGAGTATCTTTATTGAGTTGTTTATCAGGAAGTGTTTTCTGATGACTCTTTTCTCTGGATGTGTTAGCGCTTTTCTCTGATTTTGATTTTCTATATTTGCGTGATTGCTTTTTCACCTTTTTTTCAGATGCGTCATATCTCGAATCATACATAATTCATGGATTCAATTAATACTTATTAATCAACGTGATAAAATCTACACATAGTAAGAGGTGTTAAGGTTATAATTTTCATGATAAAGCTTATAAGGTTTACGTATCAAAACTTCAATGATTTATAGACCAGGGGTTAAAAACGTTTATCTAAAGAGCCTAAAGAGCAGTAGGCTGTGAGATAAATCATTTGGTGGCAACTTTCTGCCAATTCAGTGAGTTAAAAAGTATCGGTATTTATTTTACCTTTGAAATATGGAATTATTGATCTTTTATTTGTTCTTAGCCATAGGAGTCTCCTTTTTGTGTTCCATTCTGGAATCAGTATTGCTTTCGGTAACGCCTTCCTTTGTGGCCGTTTTAGAGCGCAAGCATTCTAATACCGGTAGTATATTACGGGAATTAAAGGAAGATATTGATCGTCCGCTGTCTGCCATTTTAGGGTTGAATACCATTTCTCATACGGTAGGGGCTGCGGGAGTAGGTGCTCAGGCTCAGATTGTTTATGGGAGCGCTTATGTAGGAATAGCATCTGCAATTCTTACCATTTTGATTCTGGTGTTTTCAGAAATCATCCCAAAAACACTGGGTGCCAATTACTGGAAGAAATTGGCAGGATTTGCCGCAAGAATCATCAAAATATTGATCTATGTAACCTATCCGCTGGTGTTACTTTCAAAAGGCATTACAAAATGGTTATCCAGCGAAGAAAAGGAGCCCTCTGTCAGCCGCGAAGAATTTAGCGCTATGGCCGATATTGGATACGAAGAGGGAGTTTTTGAGGAGGGAGAGTCCAATATATTTAAAAACCTGATTCGTTTTCGGTCACTGCGCATAAAAGATATCATGACTCCCCGAATTGTGGTGGTTAAATTTCATGAAGATCAAACCATTTCAGAAATTTTAGAAGGCAGGGATGAACTTCATGTGTCACGGATGCCTGTTTACGGGAATACAGAAGAGGATATTACGGGGTATATTTTGAAAAATGATCTGTACTTTAACTTATCGCAGGGGAGAGGGGATAAGACGTTAAAAGAGATTAAGCGGGATGTTCTCATTTTACCGGAGTTTTTGTCTTTGAAAGTTCTGTTTGAGCGATTGCTGGAAAAACAGGAGCATATCGCGGTTGTTGTAGATGAGTATGGTGGATTTTCGGGAGTGGTTACAATGGAGGATGTGGTTGAAACCTTAATCGGTATGGAGATCGTTGATGAAATAGACACCATAGAGGATATGCAGAAGCTAGCCCGCCAACAATGGAAGGAACGAGCCGGAGAACTCGGTATAGAGCTGCCTGATAAGCTTACTGAATAAGGCTTTTGAAAGTACCTCGGGCAGCTTGCCCGAGATGAATGCCTTAACTAAAAATAACTCATTTAGAAATGTGGGAAGAGTATGGCTCAAGGAAAAACAGGAGCATATCGCGGTTGTGGTGGATGAGTACGGTGGGTTTTCGGGGGTGGTAACCATGGAAGACGTGGTTGAAACACTCCTGGGTATGGAGATCGTCGATGAATTTGATGCGATTGAGGATATGCAGAAGCTTGCCCGCCGAAAATGGGTGGAACGGGCAGGCAAACTCGGTATAGAGCTGCCTGATAAGCTTACTGAATAAGGCTTTTGAAAGTACCTCGGGCAGCTTGCCCGAGATGAATGCCTTAACTAAAAATAACTCATTTAGAAATGTGGGAAGAG
>PWFZ01000197.1 GCA_003555185.1 Balneolaceae bacterium
CATTCGGTCTGAGAGCACCGTGTTGGCCGGCACCTCACTCATGCTTTTATTGTGATTTGTGATAGATTCACCATCCACAAATTGCCAGATGTAATCGCTGAATGAGCCTCTCTCCTCCTTTATTTTCAGATAAGCTTTGGCGTTGGTGATGGCTGCATCAACCTTTAACCGGTTTCGAATAATTCCGGGGTTGGCCAGCAGTTCTGCTTTTTTGGCATCATCATACATCGCAATTTTCTCAGGATCAAACTGATCGAATGCCTCTCTGTACGACTCCCGTTTATTCAAAACTGTGAGCCAGCTCAAGCCCGCCTGGGCTCCTTCTAGGATCAGCATCTCAAACAGATGAATGTCATCATAACTCGGAACACCCCACTCTTCGTCATGATATGTCTGCTCAATATCTGTGTTTTCTGCCCAATTGCACCGTTTCATTCCATTCCACCTTTAAATCTATTAACTTTAGGGTGCTTCTTTATTTGACGATAAATACTGATCATCACTATAAATAATATACAATGACCTGGAAAGAAACGATTGAGCAATTTGCTACTTCATCTGACATCAGCAAACCATTAACACATAAGTTGATCGCCCTCACCGGCTTGTTGGAAAATTATCTGGAGAAAAAAGGTGAAATATCTTTAAAAACCCTTTCTGCAGAATTACCTCAGAAAGCAGCCGATGCATTTTCGGAAAAGGGAGACGCGAACAATAAGGAACTTCAAAAACAGATTTCCAAGCTCAGTCTTGAAGAAATCACCAACCTTTTGCGCCTGACAACAATCTTTTTCCATCTGGTGAATTCATTAGAGCAGCACGAAATTATCCGTATCAATCGTGACCGAGCCAAAAATATTGATTCCGAACATCCGCGGCCTGAAAGTATCGCTGATCTTCTTACCAGTTTTAAAAAGAATGGGTACAGCTTCGAAGAATCAGTAAAGCTGTTCAAAAAGCTTGATATACAGCCTACTATCACCGCTCACCCTACTGAAGCACGGCGACGCAGTATTTTAAATAAGCAGGAAAACATCACTTCAATGATTGGCAAGATTGATGATGAACGTCTGACACCCAACGAAAAGGAAGGAATGCTTCGTCAGGTTTTGAATGAAATTGCGCTTCTCATCTCAACCGACGAAGTTCGTTCTGAGCGACTGACCGTTGAAGATGAGGTTGAAAACGGCCTTTTCTTCTTTTCCAATTCCATCTGGAATACAGTTCCCCGTTTGTATGATGATATCCGTTTTGCGTTTAATGAGCAGTACGGACAGGTACCGGATTTACCCATTATTTTACGATATCGGTCATGGATTGGAAGTGACCGTGATGGTAACCCCAACGTTACGCGGGATGTAACCTGGAACACGCTCCTCGAACATAGGAAAACAGCTATCAGTATATACCTGAAAGAATTAAGAGAAGTTCGACGATATCTTTCAGTATCACAAAACCTGGTGAATGTGCCCGAATCCTTATTGAAGTCACTCAAAAAGGATGACAAAGAAGTTCCACTCAGCACCCGGTTTAAGCGATCATACAAGAATGAGCCCTATCGAAGGAAGCTCACCCACATGATGCATCGTCTTCAGCATCTGTTGGATGATATTGCAAAAGATGAGCAGGAAATAGTTAAATCAGCTCAGGCATATACGGCAGAAGATTTCACGAACGACCTGGATCTGATTTACGACTCGCTAATTGAAAGCGGCTTGCATGATGTAGCTTCGTTCGGACAATTCAACGACCTGCGAATTCGCGCAAAAACGTTTGGGTTCCATCTGGCAGCACTAGACATTCGTCAGCACAGCGAGATTCACGAAAGTGCCGTAGAAAACCTGTTGTCTGTAGCCAATGTAAAAAATGGATACAGCTCACTTTCAGAAAGTGAAAAAATCGAATTATTAAGAAATGAACTTCGAAATCCACGTCCTCTGAGTCCGGTTGATTATAAACTTAAGCCGGAGACCGAAAAAATCCTGTCTGTATTTAAGCTGCTCCGGACCATTACCGAACTGGATGCAAATGCATTGGGTAGCTACATCGTAAGTATGACTCATGATGTTAGTGACTTATTAGAAGTGGCAATTCTGGCAAAAGAAGCTGGGTTGTGGAGATGGGATGGGAAAACTATCTACAGTAAAATTGATATCGTCCCCCTCTTCGAAACCATTGATGATCTGGACCGAAGCCCGGAACTGATGGAGAAAATTCTCACGGATGATCTCTACAAGCACCAGGTAAAAGCCCGAAATGGTTTCCAGGAGATTATGCTGGGATATTCCGACAGTAATAAAGATGGTGGATACTGGATGGCGAACTGGGCTCTTCAAAAAGCACAGCTACGTTTAGGGAAAGTTTTGCAGGATCATAAAGTAGACTTTCGACTATTTCACGGCCGTGGTGGCTCAGTAGGCCGTGGTGGCGGACGATCCAACCGGGCAATTCTGGCGCTGCCTTCCATTAGTAATAATGGTCGAATCCGATTTACCGAACAGGGAGAAATTATCTCGTTCCGGTATTCCCTTTCTGATATCACCCGCCGGCACCTCGAGCAGATAGTAAATGCTGTAGCAAGGGTAACTGCAGGCGAAGGTCAAAAAGCCCTTGAAGAAGGTGATGGTACTCAAGAGATCATGGACAGAATAGCGAATGACTCTATGAGCGCCTACCGAAAACTAATTGACGATGACAATTTCTGGGAGTGGTTCAAGAAAATTACTCCGGTAGAGCATATTGGAAATCTGCCCATCGCATCGCGTCCTGTTTCCAGGAGCGGGTCAGGCGGGCTACAGTTCGAAAACCTGCGGGCTATCCCATGGGTGTTTGGCTGGACTCAGGTACGCTACAACGTCCCTGGATGGTACGGCCTTGGTGCCGCAGCCGGACCTCTTCTAAAGGAGAAACCTGAAACTCTTGAACTTCTGCAGGAGTGGTATAAAAACTGGAGCTTCTTCTCAACAATTGTTGATAATGCACAGCGTGAACTTGCCCGGACTCATCATCTGACCAGTGAAATTTATGCTGATCGCGATGATCTGAAAGAGTTGAACAGGCAGATTCGGGAAGATTTTGAAACTTCTCGAGATGTTATTTTAAAAATTACAGGTCAAAAAGAGATTCTGGATACACGAAAAGTGATTCAGAACTCCATTAAGTTTCGAAATGTATTTACCTATCCACTAAACGTAATTCAGGTGGAGTTACTAAATCGATGGGAGAATGCAGAAACCGAAGAAGAGATGAAACAGCTGCGCCATGCACTATTCCTGAGTATCAACGGAGTGGCTGCAGCCATGCAAAGCACAGGATAAAAAGTACGGCGGACAGCTTGTCCGCCAGAAGGACTATTTGAAGCCCCCAAAACCAGGCTGAACGTGGTACTTTCTTGCCCGGCTGTCAGTTTGTTTTCGTTTGGGATTGCTTGCTATGGCCGTCAGGAGAATATGGTAGTGACAATTTACCTTTTTATGTTTTTGCGATAAGGCTGAAAGCCTTATATAACCCAGCATATGGCAACGCCATAGGTAATAGGCGGTGGAACTCACCGCAGGCTGAAAGCCTGAAATAGAAAATCCTTAGATTCACTTACTGAATGATTTATGGGTGATTGACCATAAAGCCATAAATCTATTAAAGGCTTTCAGCCTCCCCATTTTCGTCTCGCCGATTACCCGGGGCGCTGCCCCGGGCTGAGATATCTCAGACTTTCAGCCTTGGGTATATAGGTAGAATTGTATGACCTGACAGCGTGCCCGTGTTTTTCGGGTTCCTGTTAGAGTCTGGATTTTTTCTTTTTGCTCCGCGACTCTTCCAGGACCTTCGGACTCTGGAAGGACGCTCGTTCTGTCTAACCTTAAAGTTGAGGAGATGCCGGATCGGGGTCCGGCATGACAAGACCGTCAGGCTGACTGTGGTACTTTTATTTAATAATCGTCAGCTTTCTGGTTTCCATCGCTCCGTCAACTACAATTCTATACAGATAAACGCCACTGGCCAAATCTCTGACATTATGCTCTTCAATGTATCGTTGATC
>PWFZ01000439.1 GCA_003555185.1 Balneolaceae bacterium
CATTGCGGCCGGGCTCGTCTTCCGGGCTGCCCATCATGAAGGTGCCGGGCTCAATGTAATTGAAGGTCATGCCGATGGAGTTGGTATAAGATTCTCCTGAATAAGACGGGAGATCACCACCATTATCTTCTTTTTTAATGGCTAAGATTCTACCCTCAGTGTCATACCAAGATCCCAAGGAAACCATGTAATTAAAAAGATTGTCGTGTGCTAAGTAGCCGCCTGGTTTGTCTTGGTAATGCGCAGAAGCAAAATAATGCCTTGATCCCGAATGGATTTTTGAACCCCCTCGTGTAACGTAAGTGCTGCCCCTCGAACTTTCAGGATTTACTTCATTAATAAAGTCAGCGAGGAGCAATGCATCTTCTAAATGATCTCCAAACACCTCGATCAATTCATTCCAATCTGCTACCCTCCAATCAGATCCAAGTTCATTTTCAACTGCCAAATCCCAATTGCTCGCTTCTGGGTACTTATTTTGTGTAGCAGCGAAGATTTTATTACCATAGGATAATCTTTCGTCAGAAGACACAGCATCTTCACTAAAACTAAATTTCACCGAACAATCTCCACTTATATCTCCAGTCGTATATGTGCTACCGCTCCAAGAGCCAGCCGGACATGTCCCACCCACTGCCTCGTCGCGAGTATAGCTGGAATCCGCACTGACCGTAAAACTGGCTGCTGAACCACTGTCTATGCTGAGACTCGAAGGCGATACACTGCCCCCCGTACCAGCCGTCGCAGTGACACTATATTGAGACACAGTTACACTTTGCACAATAATTTCGCAGTTGTCAGTGTCCTGATTACCGGCATAGTCTTGTACAGTTAGTTTAAACACCAATGTTGTTTGCCCGGAATCAATATTAGGGGCTACGAAATTGGGCTCGTAAGGATTATTAGTGTTTAACTCCACCTGGTAATCACCACCAATTTGTTCCCACTTTAAATTATCAACACCTTTTGCAGCGCTTGAATTGCGAGCATCCAGAAAAACAGTGTCTCCCTCAGAAACTGTTTGGTCCGGACCGGCATCAGCTATCGGAAGATCTTCAAATTCATCTCCACCCCAACAAGCATAATAGGTGTCCATCGGGAATTCACCATCGTAAAATTGTATTGGTGGATCAATCAGATCCCAACCCGATTCCCATTTTTTAACATATAATGATAATAAACCTTTTGCTTCAGCTTCTATTTGACCATATAGATCCCATTCCAAAGTCAAGCATCTTTCGGAAATGTCACCGCTTAATTCGGCTTCTGTATCTAAAACAATAGACGCCGTTGGGGTCACGTTGGCTGAAAGCAATTTTGCAACCGTTAATCCACTCTTTACCTGTACCCCTATGGAGGGCTTGAGTCCACCTTCAGTACCGTCAAAACTTGGCGGGTCTATGTGAATTTCAGGGCGCATTTGGTTCCTGTACGTTTCCATTAATTGGCCATCGATCACTTCAACGCCCACATCGACTGGAATCGTTACATTGAAGCCAGAAGTTACTTGGGCTTTTCCAGAAGCCTCCAATGTTGCTATCCCACCCGGTTCAAATTCCAGGAAAAGTGGAACCGGACCGGTTATTGGAAACAAAAAGACCCCAAAAGGTACGCTAACCGACCTTTTGTATTCGCCGGAAGCCCTAAGTCCTGCCTGAATAGTACCTTTTATATCTCCTACTAAAGATATATCGGCTTGTTGTAACCGGGTCCTGTCCAATAAAACTGACCGTATGGCTGCCATTTCTTTTTCATATTGATCATCGTTACTTATTGCCTCCATTACTGTGTCCGCCACCTCTAAGTATGTACCGGCATGTACATCAAAGACGATCATTCCACCTTGATATATAGCCTCACCAATTTTATCCACCTCACCTTCTGCAACTTTACGTACGGTTTCTCCTAAATCTTTCGCCTTTTCTGCAATTTGCTCCAACAGAGAAGGGGTATCGATTTTGAGATAAATCTCGTATTCCGGGTTCATTGACAGATTGATCGTTGGAAATCCTACAAACACATCAACTTCACCATGCTCATACTGGCCTTCGTATTCATATAAAGCCAAATCCTGCTGATCAAATATGTCTATCTGCATTGAATTTTGAAAATCATAGTCAACAACATTTCTTGATGTAACAGACCTGTTACTATCAATATAGCGGGAAACGTCTCCTTCAGAGTCCAACTCCATTCTGTCCACGGCTTCCAGAAGACTGGCCTCCTCGACGCCAACTGCCAACTGGCCATCGGGAAGTTCGAACTTCATAATCAGCCTTTTATATTCCACTCTGCCATCTTCCATTTTTAATGCGATGAGATCACCTATCTGCCAATCTTGAGGCCAAAAAGCAATATCGAGTTCATATATCCACTCCGACTTTTGAACTGCAGCAGGTACATCGTCCTCTTGTATTTGACGCTGAGCAGGCTTGGCATTTTCGTAATATTCTATAGAGTACCGTCCAGTGTCCCCGTAGGCTCCTTCTTCGATAACAGTCGACTCAAAACCTCCGGGAGTGCGATCCGGTCCCCCAGAAGAACTTCCACTACCATCACAACCGAAAAAAAATGTTACCGCGAATAAAAAGACGACAGCCAAATTAAGTTTAAAATACCTAAGCATAGTAACCCCTTTCATGATTGCATGTTACGCTCCTTCAAAAGTATAACTGATTTTAAAAGTGAAAGAGTCGCTTTGCCATTCCACTTCATTCAAATTGCTTCGTACGGTTTCTCCAGTAGAAAAATACAGTTCATCACGACCATTATTGATTTTGAAAAATTTGTACTTATAACCCAACTCAAGATTCAAATTGCCTATAGAATAGCCAATACCGACTCCCCACTCCATTCCTTTCCCATATCCAGAATGACGAAAACTAACGGGATGGGAAAAGTCCTCTCTGAGATTCCAGTCTGCTACGGCAGCATATTCCAAATAATGGAAATGGAAAAAAGCGTTAATATTTACAGCGGATTGAAACAAATATTGACTTCGAATTCCGGCAAAAAATCCCTGCCAATCTGTTGCATATTTGCTGTTTAAGCCATAAATTGGACGTTTTTCGGGGAAAAGGACATTTCCTCCTGTTATGATGAGCTCTTGCTTTCTTTTACTGTAGCCCACAACGGGTGCGAAGGAAAAATTCTTGCCTTCAACTTTATAATTATAACCAAATGTGAGGTTTATATACTTAGCATCATTATCCTTCACATCCATTTCTGATTTAAAGGTCAGCGACTTTCGGTTGTCCATGGAATAGTCAGAGTCTGTTGCCCAGCCTTTATATATATAGCCTTTGATAATTTCAGGTTGTATAAAAAAACCACAGATTGAAAAAGTAGCGCCTAAACCGTAATGATATACTTTTATATCGTTAAACGTGAGTTCTGAAAGAATGTTTACGGGATCATCTCCAACCCCAGCAATACTCCAATTCAAATTATCTGTGCTAATGCCGGTTATAAGATTAACTTTGAAGAAGCTATTGGAATCATTTGCTGTACTATTAGCAGGGAATAACAAGCATAAGTATATGCAAAGCAAAAGAGCTATACCATATCTATTCAATCCTTCCCCAAGACTTCGCATCAGCAAATATTTTATATTAATTCTAAATTTTGTATGTTGCACATTAAAAAGTCGGGCTACTTTTCCAAGAAAGTTCGGCTATCTTAAAATGATTCGTATCAAAAATAAGTGACGGGAAAGCCCGATAGTCCTTTCTCAAAACAATCAATTAGTGTGACTTTTTCATAGAATGAAGTATACTTTAAAAACATAAATGTCAATCTTTTCTGGATGTCATGAATAAAAAAAGTAAGAAGCTATATGTCCGGATTTCCGAAAGTACACTGCGGTTGTAAATACATTAGCGGAAATATACGAGTTAGAAAGCAGGCTGGTTTGACATACAGATATTTGTGCCGGAATTGGCTTATCACTTCAGCCATATGCAGCACAAAAGTGCACCATGCGGCTATCATGCCTCGCGGCAATTTGCCCCTCTGGGCTGCACCATGGC
>PWFZ01000060.1 GCA_003555185.1 Balneolaceae bacterium
ATTGGGAAGAAAAATCATACTCAAAAGTCGATAATTCGCCGAACTCCATTACAGATGACAACCCAAATTCGGACAGCTACTCATCTTCTTCCAACAAGAATATTATTTACAGACTCTTGAAGCCTTTGAGATATGTTGCCGCCGCAGCTGTCATTCTCTTCTTTACTCTTATTACAATAGAATTACTTGAACGAACATCCACTAGTCAGCTTCCTGTAACTCAAAGTCTTGAAGAGGTTGTTTTTACTCACTTCGTAAATTCAGACAACTTTTCCGCTGTTCTTACATCCATCATACCTAAAGATATCAATCATGCCTCAGAATATTTAGAAGCAGAAATGTCGTATTTCCCAAGGATGCCTTTGTTTGATGGAGCAGAAATTTCGCAGGTTATGTACTCGAGCTTTATTAATAATTTCAATGTACCGGTGCTAAAATTTCATCAGAAAGATCTCAATGAAGATATTTATGTTTTTGCATTTAAGCTTGATGATCTGGATAAGGAACTGTCTCTTAAACGTGATCCGGAAGCTGTAAAGCATTGTAAGACCTATGATGATTATCACATACGTGAAGTAAACGGGAAACATGTCGTTTCCTGGAAATGGGGAGATTACTGGTATGCTGCGGTTTCAAATCACCATGGCAATGATGTAATTGCCATGGTAGAGCCTATGAAAGAAGAAGGCAGTGGCTGGTAGTCCTGTAAAGCAATTATCTTTGATAAAAGCGCCTTTTCACTCTGTCGTCATACTCTTCATATCTGAATTTTTCTACAATATCGTCTTTCGCAGAATCATCAAGAATATGTAAAGCATCCATAGATTTATAGCGAATCCTGGGATCGGGATCATCCAGTAAAGTTGTCAGACGTCGAGCCCAACTATCTGAATCCCTATCATACTCCAGCATAAATTCAAGTACTTGAAAACGAATTAAAATCGGAAATTCACGACTGACAAACGTTTCAGAAAATTGAATCGCAGATTCATGTTTACCCTTTTCTGCTAAAAGCCTGAGCATTGATGGAACTGAATACAGTGCAGGTTCCTGAGTAATCAGTGCTTCAACAATATTCTCAAACGCATCGGGCTCTGTAATTCTGCTCAACGATTCTACTGCTAGCTCACGTACCTCATCAAACGCTGTATTGGTAATCAATGATCGAAGTCGACTGATTGCCTGCGAATTTCCTTCGAAATAAGACAGTCCATACGCCCCCGCTTTTTGGACAGACTTTTCCTGTCTTGCATTAGCCCGTTCTAAAAACAGTTGATCCGTTCCGCTAGCTCCTTTTGTTAACTCAGCAAGGGTATAGAGGATGGATGCGTACACCTCTGGGTTCTTCTCTCCCTGTAAGGCATCACGCATTGCAAGCTGAAGATCTGGGTTATCTGTAACTTCACTGAGTCCTTCAGCAGCATTTTTTCGATGCTCCGGTTCCTCCGCATTTCGCAGCTGATAAATCCAGAACATAAATGGTTTTTTCTCTGTAAGCGTCACGTCATCGCGTTCTTCGATATGTAAAACGATATTTTCAATACCGGCAGAGACACTAAGCTCCACTTCATCCCTCTCCCCCGTAAAAGTGAGTTCCCGCTCATTCACTCCGTTAAACGTAATCTCCTCTACCTTCACCGTTACCAACTCCTTAATAATTCCATTCACAGATTTAAAAAGCATTCTAACCGTGTTTTCCTCTTCATTCCAGTTCATTTCAACTGTGTACTCAAACTCTTCTGCCTCTTCAACTTCAGGCATTTCGAACTGAGGACGATCCGTAAACGGCTGCCCTGTTGTTTCGTATAAAAACCCACTAAAATCCTTCCAATCGTACACTTTTTTATTAGCATCAAACAAAGACTCTACGGAAAAGTTAAGTACATCATGCAGAGTAGAATTATTTTGTAAATAGTAAGCCCAGCTTTCCAGATTTTCTATCAAAAATGCTTCATAAAACGACTCGCCGTCCGTTTCCGGCCACATTTGTTCAGTCTGAACATTCATTCCTAAATGATGCGCAAAGAATCCGTTTAGAATTTGAATGGCATCCGGCTCGCTCCACTGCTCTTCCCGAAGTATAATCCCCGCCCACTGATTCATAATTCCAAACTGTATCTGATCCGCTAAATTTTCATTTGAATCAAGCAATACGACACCTGAGCCGGCTTTGCGGGTTTCCCACATCACATCCTCCAATACAACCAAATGTAAATCCCGGTACGGATAATCCACTCCCGTTAAATTCTCCAGTTCGCGGAGGGTGCTGTCTGCAATAGAAAAAATCTCATCAGGTATGTCCAAATCTGAAAATTCCTGATATACAAAAATTTCATTATCGGCCATTTGTCTCGACTGCTCATCAAAATCTCCAATCGCAAAAAACAGTGAGGTAGATGGCAGGGCAAAATGACTTTCGAACCGTGTAGACTGCTCATCTATCGAAATGACACCGTTTTCTCTCCTGTTACCATTAGTAACCACCTGTTTTGATGAAGAATGTATAAACGTGATATCCGTTGTAAATGAAACCCGTGGATGATCCACAATAGGTAGCCAATGTTTTGTAGAAAGAGGTAAAAGTGAGGTAAAAATGGTGTTGTTGTAATTACGATGCAGACCAAACTGAGGGTTAGCCTTGTACACAATTCTGATATTTGCAGGTTCACCGGCAGCAAATGGGTCATCCAGATGAACAATTAGCTGATCACCTATCACCTCAAAATCCATGGTTCGTTCATTGACAATCACATCATCAACCTGCATCTGAACCGCATCAAACATAAGCGAATCGATTTCGCCAATAAGAAATCGGCCATTGAATTCTACATCTCCTTCAATGCTTCCCAGCTCTCCCACTCGAATTTCCGCGTCCATATGGTTGAACTGAATATCCATTTTACGGAACTGTTCATAGTCACTATTTTGAGCAACGGTTACATCAGCAAAAAACAATAGAAGCAATACGCTTTTAACAAGTAATATTTTGAGCATAACTAAGTAAAAAATGAGAGGATTTGTGATTTAAGGTCCGGATTTGTTGAGATCGCATTTCCTGTCTCAATCGTTTCAGTGCCCGAAACATCCATGAAAACCCCTCCTGACTCTTTTACTACGGGAAGTAACGCCGCCGCGTCCCAAATATTCAAAATCGGGTCAAACATAATATCTGCCCGGCCGGTTGCCACCATCATGTGTCCATATCCATCACCCCAGGTTCGATGTAAACGGGTTGATGTGAGAAGTTTATCAAATGGCTGGTCAAAATCATGTTTTTTGATGTGCTCGATATCAGTAGTTAAAAATGTGGCATGATCGAGCTTTTTACAATCACGAACAGACGTTTTCTTTCCATTAAAATAAGCTCCGCTTCCAATTGCGGCAGACACCATCTCCCCCATCGCCGGAGCGTAAATAATTCCTACCTGAGGCACCCCTTCTATTAAAATTCCAATGAGCGTAGTATAAAAGGGAACGCCATGAATAAAAGACTGGGTCCCATCGATAGGATCAAGTACCCAGACCACATCACTATTTTCATTTTCTGAGCCAAACTCTTCACCAATAATACCATGATCCGGAAACTGCTTTTTGATTTGATCACGAATAATTTTTTCAGCATTCCGGTCAGCATTGGTCACAGGGGAGTTATCTGATTTAAACTCCAGATCAAATGATTTATTAAAAAAATCGAGTGTGGAATCCCCTCCCTTTCTGGCAATCTTTTCGGCACTTTCTCTTAGCGAATCTAACGTAAAATCCATCTGGGTTTGTCGAAACTTTAGGTTATTTTTAGATACTCAAAATATATTTACTACAAAGTAAGATGTAAGATACAATTTCCATGACCGATTCTCAGATTTTTGAACATATAGCTGACTCACTACAACTTTCCGGAAAACAGGTACAAACCGTAGCGAAATTTATAGATGAAGGTGCTACCATACCTTTTTTGGCTCGGTACAGGCAGGAAGCTACCGGCGGACTCGACGAAGAACAACTACGTGCTGTGCG
>PWFZ01000231.1 GCA_003555185.1 Balneolaceae bacterium
GGGTGTTTGCTAATCGGATTATGGGCGGTAATGAACATCCCCCTAAATCCCCCTTTGATAAGGGGGACTTTAAAACTTAGTTCACAGAACCTATTTCAAATATCTCTTCTCCCATTTTCTCTGCAGCGGTTTTCACTTTTCCTACTGATTCTTCTCTTACAATTGCAATCAAACCAATACCCAGGTTGAACGACGACTGCATATCATCTTCAGGTACATTTCCTGTTTTTTGAATCAAATTAAAAATGGCAGGACGGTCCCAGCTGTTCCAGTCAATATTTAATGTTCTTCCTTCGGGTAAAATGCGTTTAGTATTACCAACAATTCCGCCGCCGGTAATGTGTGAAAATCCATTTACGCCTTCAATTTCTTTCAGATTTGTGATGAGTGATAAATACGAACGGTGAATTTTCAGGAGTGTTTTCCCTACTGATTCGTCTAGTTCTTCAGGTGTATCATTTACATCATACTTACTGAATAGAACATTTCTTGCTAATGAATAACCGTTTGTGTGAAGTCCTGAACTTTTGAATCCGATGAGTTTATCACCTTTTTTAATGTTGTTGCCTGTAATAAGTTGTGACTTATCTACCACACCAACAATGGTTCCTGCAAGATCGAACTCTCCTTTGTCGTAAATATCTGGCATTTCGGCTGTTTCCCCACCAATCAACGCCACATCGTTCTCTTTACACGCTTTAGCAAATCCACTGATTACATCAAACCCGACTTTTTTATCGAGTTTACCTGTAGAAAAATAGTCTAAAAAGAAGAGAGGAGTGGCTCCACAGACGGCAATATCATTTACACAATGATTTACCAGATCCTGACCAACTGTGTCATAAGTGTCTGATTTGAATGCTACTATCAGTTTGGTTCCTACTCCATCAACGCTGCTAATCAAAACAGGTTCTTTATAGGAAGAAAAATCAGGTGCAAATAGAGCTCCAAATCCACCAATATTACTTAGTACAGATGCGTTATGTGTTTCTTTTACTACATCTTTAATGGAATCGACAAGTTCTTCTCCTGCTTTTATGTCTACACCGGAATCTTTATAGGTAAATTTCTTTTGTGTCACTGTAAGTGGATTGCATTAGATTTTTAATCAAATAGAATAATATTGTTTTTTATTCTGTTCTAAATATAAAAAGAAAGAATCTCTTGATTTGATCTAAATCCGAAAGGTTTTCCACAGGTATAAACGAATGTTATATGATTTTGAATTTTGTAGTATAGTAGTAGAGCCTGTGGATAAGTGGACAACTTTTTTATAATCATTATTTACTTTTCTAATGATCGTTTGTGTATAACTTTGTTGACAACTATCACAGTAATATCAGTCACTTATCTATCACTAAAAAAAGTAATCAACATTTACATACATATTGCACCTAACATGTCCTTTAAGTTATTGACATCAAAAGTTATTCTTTTTGATTGTTCATAATCCAAATTTTTTGTGGATTGCTGTGGATAGATTTCTACTTTTGGGCTAATAAAAAGTAGTCCACATATTTGAAGTCAGTTATCAACAAAGTTCCCCACATATGAGAATTGTTATACAGCGCGTAAAATCAGCATCTGTTACAGTAAATAGTGAAGTAACAGGGTCAATTGACAAGGGGTTATTACTCTTGGTAGGAATTCATCAAACCGACACCAAAGAGCAGGCTGATTGGTGTATCCGCAAGATTTTGAAGCTTCGAATTTTTGAGGACTCCGAAGGAAAGATGAATAAATCTCTGCTTGATGTGGATGGAGAGCTCTTGGTGGTTTCTCAGTTTACACTTTATGGAATCATGAAAAAGGGAACCCGGCCGAGTTTTATTGAAGCAGGAAAGCCTGATATGGCTGAACCGTTGTATGATTATATGGTGAAAAAATTGAAAGGCAGTTTAGCTAAGAAAGTTGAAACCGGTGAATTTGGTGCTATGATGGATGTAGAATTATTAAATGATGGCCCGGTTACACTTGTAATGGAGCGTTGATGTCAGTCGTATTTATTTTTATTGATGGGATAGGAATTGGTGAAAATATAAAAGAAAACCCGCTGGCTACCGAAAAGTGGGAGTCTTTTTCTTCTTTCACTCAGTCAAATGGCCTTCATAATGAATGTATAGCCAGAGAGTCAGAGTCTGTCTTGTTTAAACCGATTGATGCTAACTTGGGGGTTGAAGGGTTGCCTCAAAGCGGAACGGGACAGGTTACGCTGTTTTCGGGAGTGAATGCGTCCCAAAAAATAGGGAAGCATTTTGGACCGTTTCCTTATTCAAAAACAAAGCCACTGTTAGAAAAAAGAAGCCTCTTTCATCAGATTCAGAAGATGGGTAAGAAGCCCCATTTTATGAATGCATATCCGGATATTTTCTTTAGAAGGGCAGAAAAAAGAGATCGATGGAGCGCAACAACATTGATGACCCGATCAGCTAATATTCCATTAAATACCACTCAGGATGTTATGGATGGAAAAGCAATTACCGCTGAGATAAAGCAAAATATTTGGAGGGAGAAACTCAATCTGAGTGTACCGGAAATTACAGCATCCGAAGCGGCAGATCGTCTGCTTTCAGCTGCAAAAGAATACGACCTTGTTTTATATGAATTTTATCTGACCGATAAAGCGGGTCATTCTATGGACAGGGAATATGCAGATCAAATCCGGGAAGTTTTGGATCTTTTTCTGATGCATACAATAAATTATTTACCGGAAGATGTTACACTTGTAATTACGAGTGATCATGGTAATTTGGAAGATCTTACTACGAAAACTCATACCCGAAATGATGTGCCGTTGTTTGTGATGGGTGATATTGAGTCTTTTAGAGATGCAGAAAGTCTGGTAGATATTACTCCATCTATTGTAAAGGCTTTGAGCAAAGACCTTCAAGCGTAAGCCGTGCTTTTCGGATTTCCTTGATGCGTCTGATGGAGTTTATAGGGTTAAAAACAGTGGGGAAGAGAGTTGCCGAGGCTGTCCAAAAAGGGTGGTTAAAAAATAATTTATAGACTTTACGTCATGCCACGCAATGGCGTGGCATCTCCTGCCTTGTTAAGAGACATGAGATCTCGCTGACGCGTTCAAAAAATGAGCGCCCCGAAAGCGAGTTCGGGACGGGATGACACCCTTTTTGGACAGCCTCAGCTTAATTATTACTTCAGCGCTTCTTTAATTCTTCCGAAAATATCATCAACGGTTCCAACTCCGTCAATCTCTTGTACGACTCCTTTCTCTTTGTAGTAATTTAAAACCGGTTCGGTCTCTTTTCGATAAACAGCTAATCGATTTTTTATCTTTTCAGAAGTATCATCAGATCGTCCTTCACCGCGACTGAGAATCCGATTTACCAACTCTTTTTCGGGAACAGAAAGCATAATAAGAGAATCGATTGCTGTGTTATTTTCTGCAAGAAATTCATCCAGTGCTTTTGCCTGGGGAACAGTTCTGGGAAAGCCATCAAGAACATACCCTTTTTGATATTCAGGTTTTTGCAGCTCATCTACAACCAAATCTACAACCGTTTCATCAGGAACCAGATCTCCTGCATCAAGAATAGATTTTACCTTTTTGCCAAGGTCAGTTTCATTCTTAATGTTGTAGCGAAATATATTTCCCGTTGAAAGATGAGGAATATCAAAGTAAGACTTAATTTTTTCGGCTTGTGTCCCTTTACCGGCCCCCGGAGGTCCAAATAGAATAAGATTCATATCAGTAGTTAAATAATCGTTGATAAGGATAACGCAGTATGCGCTTTTATGGGCATAAAACACACTTCTTTTGTGAATAGTACTTTTTCTGTGATAGTGTGCATCTATACTGTCTTTAAATAATAAAGACATAAAAAAAGCGGAGAGTTAAATCTCCGCTAATTTTGGGTAAATTACTTCTTCACCATTACTCTTTCTTTCTCACGAATACGAGCAGACTTCCCTCGACGATCCCGTAAATAAAAGAGTTTTGATCTTCTTACGCGTCCTTCACGAACTACTTCTACCTTGGCGATAAAAGGTGA
>PWFZ01000293.1 GCA_003555185.1 Balneolaceae bacterium
ACGAATCTTTAATTCGTTTCTCTCTTTCATCGAGCGCTTTCATTATTGGAGGTACCGCATATTTCCCCATAACAATCAGAAATACAACCATGGATATAAGAACCCATATTGCAAATCCGGTATTAAAGGAAAGGATACCTCCTCCGCTTGCTATAAAGAACATAGTTTGATGTTTTAGACAGTAATATTAAGAGCCAGAATAGCCGTAACCACAGCCGCAAAGAGAGCTACACCCTCAATAAATGCTGCCGTCAAAATCATCGCGCCACGAATGTCGCCTGCCGCTTCAGGCTGACGTGCGATACTTTCTACCGCGCTTTTACCGATCAACCCGATTCCGATTCCGGCACCGAGTGCAATAAGTCCAGCTCCAAGTCCTGCTGCTAAGAATCCCATATCTTTTACCTTTGTTGTTTTGTTAAGTTGTAGTAGTTGTTATGTAGTTACTTCAGTTGCTGTTGCAACATTAGTATCATGATCTTCGTGATGATGCTCTTCGGCCGCCATGCCAATAAATACCGCTGATAGCATGGTAAAAATGTACGCCTGAAGAAGAGCAATAAAAGCTTTTAAAATGTATAGAGCCGCTGTTAAGGAAACCCACACAATACTTGAACTCACTCCAATGAGTGGTCCAAAGATATCAGTAAAAATAAATATCAGCCCAAGAATACAAACAATAAGGATTTTACCTGAAAGCATATTTGCAAACAAACGTATAGCAAGTGCAAATGGCTTTGTAAATAATCCCAGGATTTCTACCGGAGTTAAAATTATCCTGATTAACGGATGCACTCCGGGAAATATAAATACGTGCCTCCAGTAATCTTTAGTGCCGCTAAATTGTGTTATAAAAAAGGTTATACCAGCAAGCGTAGCTGTTACTGTCAAGTCTGCTGTAGCGGAAACACCCCACGGCAGCAATCCAAAAAGATTCATAAATGTTATCGCCATAAATACCGAAAACAGATAAGGAACATATCTCTTGTACTTATCGGCTGATATATATTCTTTAGCTATATCATCGCGTATAAAAACAAAAAACACTTCAAAAATATTATGAGCTGTACCTTGTGGTTCAACATTTCGACCCACTCCCCTCTTATAGCGTCGCGCTGCCCAAATAGTACAAATTAATGCGAGTATGATCCCAAACCACACGTACATAAGATGTGAGGTTATAGACATATCAAGTGATACGGGCGCACCATCAGCCCGAACAATCTCCCCTTCCACTCTTTGAAATTCATCAGAAGCTATAGCACTTTGAGTATTGGCATAAAAATACCAATCACCATCTACTAGAAATATACGCGGCAGTGGAATAGTAGCGCCTAAAATCATAAGATAATCGTGATCCAGCACTTTACCCATAACATCGATTACGGGCTCTACAGGCTGGGCATCATCTGTAGAATTATTTGCAGAGACTGAAGGATTGAGCACCAATAAGAAAAGAGGTAAGAGCAGTAAATGGCGCAATGCTAGTGGCATGTTTAATTACTTCAACCCGACCTGATTACTTCAACCCGATCGGTTTGTTAGTTTTTTGTTTAGTAAAATAATATTGATCACAGAATGACAAATATAAGAAATTAAAAAACTAACAGTAAAGCTAAATTGATCAAATTTTTCTGTTATCAACAATCCGACAAAGATGCCAAGAACTAATAGTAATCGAAAAATCATTATTGGCACATAAAAGAGGAAAAAATGCTCGTTGTCCCAGTTTTTTGAGAAAGACGACGTAGCGAAATGCAGAAGAATTGCCAGTAATCCTATTCCGTATCCGGCAAACCAGCCAGTCCGAAGATCTCCAGGCAAAATTACACCCACGATAATAAAAAAAACAAGAAGGCCGGAAATAAATTTTTTGGCAGAGCTGTAATCAGAACGATTCATTTATTTGATTTCTATCTTATACTGAATCTCTTTCAGCTTAATAATTTCTAACTCTTATAATATATCCTTAGAAATATAAGGTAAGCCAATTCTCTCCATAAAGATCACAAACATTATCTGTTTGAGGCATGAGGATTGTTATTCCTGGAAAAGACCACACTATAAAAACACAGAAAATGAAGGGCTATAATTTACCTTCATTCTCCTTTATTACCAGAGACATCCCGGGCTACTCGTATCATAATTAGAAGCATTGTTGCAATACCTATCAGAATACCTAAAAATGTAAACCAAGGCATTGTGTCCCATCTGCGATCAATCCAGTATCCCGCCAAAATTGGAATACTTAACCCTGCAGCAATTTCTACTCCAAGTGATATGTATTGAATGTATTGGCGGTTTCCTGGGTCTTTCACAAGTTAGTTTGATGATACGTGATTCTTCATCATTGATTTAACAGCTTTAGGTGCAGTTTCAGAGTGGTTTCCAACTTTTTTTGATGCAGTAGCATCTGCGCCCATACGACATGTACCGTTCATTTCCGCACCTTCTTCTATAATGAGGGTCTTGGCAAAAATATCCCCTGTAATTACAGCCGTCTGACGCAATGTCAATTTATTAGAAATACGGAGTTCACCATCGACTTTGCCTGCAATATCGGCGTCTTTGGAATTTATGCCACCTTCTACAAAACCACTCGAAGTTACAATCAATTTACCTTTTGAGTTTACCTCGCCATTTGTTTTTCCGGCAATTCGGATATCGTTTTCTGTGTTTATCGTTCCATTTAGCGAAGTACCTTCGCTAATCATATTCAGTGTTGGTGATTGATTTTTTGATACGGCCACGACTTTCTTATCCTCTTTTTTAAACATGATAATGTTAGTTAATTAAATACATTTCAGGATTTTGTGGTATCCCGTTTTTCCAAATTTCCAGGTGCAAATGCGATCCGCTGCTTAGTACTCCTGTGTTAGCTACGGTTCCAAGGATATCTCCTTTTAACACATAATCGCCCTGCTTTTTCAATATTTTTGATGCGTGCTTATATACAGTTACTATTCCTTCGCTGTGTTGAAGGTAAACTACGTGACCGAAATTAATAGTCCAGTCAGCATAGATTACGACACCATCAGCCAGTGCTGTAAAGTTAGTATTAACTCTCGCTGCAATATCTATGCCATAATGACCTTTCTCCGGCTCAAAAGTCTGACTTAAAGTTCCGCGAATCGGATAACTTGCCGGAAAATCAGGCGCTTTGTCCATTGAACCCGAAAATATAATTTCATTTTGCGATAACATTTCATAAGCATGAATAAACGGATCATTATTGATTATTCTTCCTGAACTTATGCGTTGCGGCCTGTTCATTGAGCTAACTTCAAACGTTGTATCCGGCACCGTTTGCAGTATTTCTTTGATGTCGTTCAACTGCCGGTCTCTTGCCTCCAGAGAGTCCTGAATTGACAACATTCGTTCAGTAATAGCAATCGCCTCATTTCGAAGTGATTCATCTTGCTGGCGCTGATACAGAGAACCAATAGGGGTTGCAAAAAAAATGATCGTGGTAAACAAAACCGAGACAATCACCACAAAGAGAGTTATTTTAATAATATCCTGAGCAGATAATTTAAACGAGCTGGATCCATCAGGATCCTGATCGTCCAACACTACAACGGTCACTTCCCCTTCACGCTCTGAAAATATTTTACGTATAAAATCCCACATATTCTAAAGTATCAATACCCCTGTGATTATTAAAGTATTTTTATCGGCGCTGTTGCTGATTCTCTTTATCAATTAGTTCCAACACATTGGAGAGAACTTTTGCAGTATTGAATCGCTCGAATTGATCTACAAATTTTGGCTTACCTGATGGTAGTTCTTTTCGTTTCCAGAGCTTAAACAGCTTCTCAATATCATCCGCACCTTTCTCTACATCCTTTATGCCTACACATTTGGCTGCTCCATATTCACTTAACAGATCGCGGGTCACGCCTTCAGGAATATAGGCGATTATAGGTTTAAGGCTACCCATATATTCGAAGACTTTGCCGGGAGTAACAGAATTAATATGTTCGCGTTGACCGAGCGTTAGAAAAAGCAAAT
>PWFZ01000252.1 GCA_003555185.1 Balneolaceae bacterium
GGATAGTACCAAAAGATTACATCGAAAGCCTTGAAAATCCCGAAGAGTTTTCTTATCAACCAATTGGATCTGGTCCATACGTTTTAGAAGAATGGAACCCTGGTGAAAATATGAAATTAAGGGTAAGATCTGATTATTGGGAAACCCCTGCTAATATTAAATCTATTACCATTAGAGCAAATCCTGAAGATTCAGTTAGGTTGATGCAATTGCAATCAGGTGATGAAATTGAAATCGAACAACGTGATTCTGAAGAAGTCACCCATTTCGGCATTAAAGCTACTGCTCCAAAAAAGACAGATGTTTACAATCCTGCATTTGATATCACTCCCGGCAGGCTTATATCTGCAATTATAACAGAGAAAGGCATTATCAAGCCTGATTACGAAGAAAATATTGCGAAGTTATTTGATTAAACTCAATTTAAGTAAGCGGTAGAAATGATTTACCATTCAAATTAAAAAATACATGGGAGTTACTCTTGCATTCGATATCTACGGTACGCTTATAAATACTGAAGGCGTATTAGATCTACTTAAAAAACAAATTGGAGAAAAAGCCCCGGAGTTTTCCAGAATATGGAGAGACAAACAGCTCGAATATTCTTTTCGGCGGGGTTTGATGAATAAACACGTAGATTTTTCAATCTGTACACTACACGCTCTTGAGTATGCCGTAACCTCCTTTGGAATGACTATTAGTGAGTCACAAAAAAAAGATCTGATGGCTGCATATAAAGTCCTCCCTGCTTTTGATGATGTAAAAGAAGGGCTAAAACTTTCTAAGGATAATGGGTTCAGAATTTATGCCTTTTCAAATGGAAGTACTTCAGATATTGAAGGATTACTGGTTAATGCCGGAATTCGGGAATATTTTACGGGAGTTATCAGCGCCGCCACTGTTTCTTCATTTAAACCTGACCCTAAAGTCTATAAGCACTTTTTAGAATCGGCAGATACGGGAGCAGATCAGGCATGGATGGTATCAAGCAACCCATTTGATGTGATTGGAGCGGTTTCTGCAGGTATGAAAGCTATATGGGTGAAACGTTCAGCGAAAAATCTATTTGATCCCTGGGAAATTCAGCCAACAGCTACTATTGAAAAGCTTACTGACTTGGTAAAATGTGTTAAATCAAAAAAAAGATGAAACACTCTCGTCTAACTATTGTTGGAGTACGTGTAACTACATAAAAACTAAGTCAACCAAACATTTATTTATCATGTACAAATTATTAACCGCAATAGTATTTGCGTTCGCTTTTATGGCTTGTCAGGGTGACAGTGCTCAGGATCAAACCATGGAACAAGATCCTATGCAACAACAGCAACCTCAACAACAACCTACCACTGAAGTATCTGACGAAGAGCTTCAAGACTTTTTAGAAGTTTCATCTGAACTTCAGGAAGTTCAAATGGGTTCGCAGCAGGAGATGATTACCGTTGTTGAAGAAGAAGGTCTATCTGTGGACAAATACAATCAAATCGCACAAGCTGAACAAGCTGGTCAATCTACAGATGAACTAGATGTAAGCTCAGATGATTTAGACAACTATGAAAGAGCTTCACAACAAATCGCAGAAATGGAGCAAGAACTTGAGCCACAACTCGAAAGTATTATTGCAAGTCATGGAATGGATATGGATCGATTTCAGGAAATCAATATGGCACTACAGCAAGATCCTGTACTTCAAGAGCGTATACAGCAAATGATGCAATCTGAAATGCAACAACAACCAGCTCAACCTGATGAATATTAATGCTGATTAGGAAGTTTTAGTTGTTCCCCATAAAGCCTGTCATGATTGTGACAGGCTTTTTTTATTATATAAACAGGGTTAGTAAAGTAAAATCGCATAAAATGGCGCAAGTATTTACTTGTGCCCATTATCAACGCTTACTATGCTACACTGATTACGTCAAAAATGCTACGAGGACTCGATGCTTCAAAAAACATCGGAGCATGCCTTGCCAATACCAATAATCAACTGCAAAACGATATTAAGTAAATTACAGGCTTTTTTTTATTTACTTAAAATAGAGTTTAGTAAAATCACATTTCACTTAACGCTTCCCGGATCACTCCTTCTCTTATCATTCCGTGAGATGCACTCCAGAAAACCTCTCCTTTACGCACAATGATGATCTGTGGTGATTCGTGTCGCACTCCTGTTTCGCCGGCAACATAATTTGAAATAGGGCGATTCTGTTTTACATCAATAAAGTGAAAATCAGCCGTCTCTTTATATTCCTCCATAAACGCCTCAACCGCAGGTTTGGTCATTACGCAAACCCCGCAGCTATAGCTGTGTTTGTAGATGATTTGTATATTTCCTGAGTTTTCCAACAGTGCGTCAACATCCGATTCTGTTTCAGGAATTTCCCACTTATCAGATAGTTCCTGTGGCGTTCCTATTATACCTCGTAATCCACTAAAAAAGCTCATAAGTTTAATCCCCTAAATTTATTCCAATATCTCTTGCTGTTTGAAGAGTATCTCCATCCAGCGGTACCAATTTAATTTTATCGGCCACATCCGAAATAGGAATACGCTGAATTTTATTATCCAGCATGACGATTAGTTTATTCATATCGTTTTCTTCGATTGCCCGAATTGCAGCGGCTCCAAATCGAAGAGAGATCAGCCGATCATACGAGCTTGGAGTTCCACCTCGCTGTAAATGTCCCAAAACTATTGAGCGCGACTCTTTACCGGTCATATCGCTTAATTTTTTGGCAATGTGTTCATCAGCACCTCCCAGCTGTTCAGCCTGTCCAACCACTTTTCCTTTTATAAAGCGATCTTCTCCTTTTTCAATGGCTCCTTCTGCAACTACAATAATGGTATAATGACGTCCACGTTTTTCTCGTTCCTCAATCTTTTTGACAATGGAATCAAAATTGTACTCAACCTCAGGAATCAGGATCACATCTGCCGATGCTGAGAGCCCCGAATGCAAAGCAATCCAACCGGCATAGCGGCCCATTACTTCAACCACCATTATTCGCTGATGAGATTCTGCAGTAGTTGTGAGTTTATCAATCGCTTCGGTTGCCGTGGTTACAGCAGAATCGAACCCAAGAGTGATATCACACCCCCAAATATCATTATCAATTGTTTTGGGAATACCTACAATCTTCAACCCCTTTTCGATAAGCTTATGAGCAATTTTCATGGATCCATCACCGCCAAGCGCAATTAATGCGTCAATTCCATGATCATGAAAGACTTTGATAGCTTCATCAGACCGATCCTCCAGATCCCAGCTGCCATCGTTTTTCTGATAAGGCATTTCAAAAGGATTCCCCCTGTTAGCCGTTCCCAGGATAGTCCCCCCCTGCAGAGTTATTCCTCTTACTTTTTCAGGTGTCAGAGGAATAAATGGACTATCTGTATATAGGGATCCATATCCATTCTTTATGCCAACCACTTCCCACCCTTTTCTCAGTGCTGCAAGTGTAGCTGCTCGTATAGCCGCATTTAAACCGGGTGCGTCACCGCCCCCGGTATTGATTGCTATTTTCAAACTGTAACCTTGCCTTCCAGCTCCATTCCCTGAAGGGCAATTGCATCATTTAACTTCGCCATTCCCAGTCCTTCCCTAATGAGTACCGGTTGCTCTCCGGTGAGATCAACAATAGTGGTTTCATTTGCGTTAAGAGGTTTTTGATTATCCACAACCAGGTCCACGAGCTTATCAAACCGACTTAAATAGAGCTCCCGGTCACCTGAATCCGGTAGACCATTCTCAACATCCGGAAGTTTGGCAGTAATAGCCATTATTGGTCTTCCAAGTTCTTCTACCGTTTCCAGACAAATGGAATAATCGGGTACACGGATTCCTACGGTACGCTTTTTGGGATGTGTGAGCAATCGGGGCACTTCCCTGGTTGCGGGTAAAATAAACGTGTACGGTCCGGGCACAAGTCGCTTAATTAGCTTAAAATTATCATCCGTTAAATTTGCAAACGTTGATACATGCTCTAAACTGTGGCACATTACAGACA
>PWFZ01000403.1 GCA_003555185.1 Balneolaceae bacterium
GTGATAAATTATCGCTGATTCTGGCTCCAATTGTAGCCGCTTGCGGTGTACCTGTCCCGATGATTTCAGGGCGCGGGTTGGGTCATACAGGAGGAACTTTGGATAAACTGGAATCTATTCCCGGTTTTACGGTTGATGTGACTCTGGAACGATACAAGGAAATTTTAAAGAAGCAGAATCTTGTGCTCGTGGGGCAGACAGAAGAGATTGCTCCGGCAGATAAACGGCTTTATGCACTTCGGGATGTAACAGCCACGGTTGAATCCATTCCGCTGATTGCCGGAAGTATAATGAGTAAAAAACTGGCCGAGGGGATTGACGCTCTGGTTCTGGATGTGAAATTTGGATCCGGTGCGTTTATGAAAAATGTAGAGCAGGCCACAAAACTGGCGGAAACGCTGGTAGGAATTGGCGAACAGTTTGGGAAAGAAACCATAGCGTATCTGACCAATATGGAGCAGCCGCTTGGTAATGCAGTAGGAAACTGGCTGGAAGTGAAAGAGAGTATCGATTGTTTGAACGGCGGCGGACCTGACGATGTGATGGAAATAACTCATCTGCTGGCAGGCACCATGATCTATCTTGGGAAAAAAGCATCGACTATTGAAGAAGGAATTGAAAAAAGTAAGAAATCGGTCACCGATGGATCTGCGATACAAAAATGGATTGATATCGTTGAAGAGCAGGGTGGAGACGTTGGCGTGATAAAAAATCCTGCTTCATACCCACCAGCTGACTTTATGGAACCTGTGAAAGCGAAAAGATCGGGTATAATATCAGAAATGGATGCATTTGCAATGGGAATGGTTTCTGTTGAACTTGGGGCCGGCCGCCGTGCAAAGGAGGATGCAGTAGATCCACGGGCAGGATTTATCCTTCATAAAAAAATTGGTGATTTTGTAAAAGAAAATGAAACATTAGCAACCCTGCATACGAACAACAATAGTATGTTAAGCAGTGCTAAAGCAGGAATGGAAAAGGCAGTGACGATTTCAAAATCAAAACCTTCCATTCAAAAACAAATTGCATACAAAGTGGACAAAAAAGGCGTTCATAAATATGACGCCTAATTGCAATACTGTGAAGAAATAGTAACTTAATACTTCGGCTATAGCTTTTTTTAAAGCCTAACTTAAAACAACCAAAACTATGTTTGATCGATTTATCAGAGCAATAAAATCAATGTTTGGCGGATTCGTCAGTTCTATGGAGAACCCCAAATTGATTCTGGAACAAAATATTCGGGAGCTGAATGATCAGATTCCTCAGATGAATGAAAATATCGCAACGGTAAAAGCCAATGTGATTATGTTGAGAAAAGAAGTTCAGCGATACGAAAAAACCATTGAGGAAATTACATCAAAAATAAGATCGGCAATTAATGCCGACCGGGATGATCTGGCGCAGGGCTATGCGCTACAGCTTGAGAAGGCAAGAGAAAATCTTGAGCATTCCAATGAGCAGCTGAAATTCGCTGAGCAGGCCTATGAAAAAGCGCATAAAGTGAAAAAAGCGTTTATGCGCGAAAAGGATAAGAAAATAAAAGAGGCACGGGATGCCTTACGGGCCAGCGAACGTGCCGAGTGGCAATCAAGGGTAGCAGATGCGCTGGAATCGTTTGAGATTGGCGGGCTGGATCAAACCCATAATGAAATGCTTGGCAGACTGAATGAGCAAACAGCTAAAAATGAGGCCCGAATGGAAATTGCCCTCGATAGTGTAGATACTGAGACGATGGAGATTGAGGCAAATGCTGAGAAAATTCGTGCCCAGGAACTTGTGAATCAGTTTAAACAGGAGATGGGGAAAAAGGAAGCTACTGCCGCGAAAAAATCTGAGAAGACCATCGAAATTGATGAGGAAAAACCGGCTGAAAAAGAGTCCGGTAAAACTGTGGGTAAAGACCGCGAAAAATCCTGAGTTAAAGGTGGGCGAGACCTGTCAGGTTTTACAAATTTATATGCATAATTAAATAAATGAGCTAATGACAGGCCTTTTACAACAACTGCAATTGACGTAACAATAACAGGTAATCACTATGCCAACTGAAAGCGAAAAAGAGCGTGAGCGACTCAAAGAAGAGTACAAGGATCACTACCAGAAAATCCGTGATACAAAAGAGAAGCTCCGTCAGTCGCGCTACGTGAAAAATATCAGTGATGCAATGGATCAGATGAATGCGGATGAATTGCTCTCTTCTGTGGATGATTTTCTGGGTAAGGTTCGCCATAAAATGACTTCCATCGAGGCCCGGCTTGATGTAGCCATGGATCAGTTTTCCGAAGAGGAAGATCTGGATATTGAACTGGATGAGGAACTGAGAAAAAAGCGAGCGAAAGATACGCTCAAAGATATCAAACAAGAGATGGGATTGCTTTACAGCGAGCTCGAGAAACAGGCTGAAGAAATTAATGTGAAAAAAACAATTGGTCCGGAATCGGAACAGAAAAGCAGCGGAAAGTCAATGGATAAAGAGAATGAAGGACGATAAAGATAAAACGATCAATTACACACGGGAAGCATTTCTGCACCCGGTAAATCTTGTGTCGCTGCTTTTGGCGACGATCACGGCGGTGGTATTTGGAGGAACGGGATTGATTTCAAACACGATTCTCACACTTGCCTTTGGAACCGAACTGGTTTACCTGGGGGTGGTTCCTCATTTGTCATCTTTCCGGAGATCCGTAGAACAGAAAAAGCAAAAAGAACTCACTGAAGAAGCAGGGGATCAGATGTTGTTTCATCAACTGGATGCACGGTCACAAAAACGGTTTTTGGTGCTTAAACACATTGTATCTGAAGTGAAGGGGAACTTCAAAACACTGGCCTATTCATCCCAGGGAATGCTGGAGCATATCCAGAAAAAAATGGAGGACCTGTTATCGACATATCTGACACTGCTTGATATGAACCGTCGCTACCAGATTTATATGAATTCGGAAGTGGAAGAAGAATTGAAGCGGGAAGTACAAAATCAGGAGAATCAATTAGACGGTATCAATTCTGAAAAACTGAAAGCGACCAAAAAGCGTCGAATTAATATCTTAAACAAACGGCTTAATAAGTTCGATGTAGCCAAAGAGAAATATCTGATATGTGAAACTCACCTCGAAACGATCGAAGATGCGATTCGCTTTATTTATGAGCAGTCGATGACCATGCAAAATGCTGAGGACGTTGGAACTCAGCTCGATTATTTGATTGATGAGATGGAAGAAACTAAGAATACAATTGAAGAGCTGGATAAAAATCTTCTTCCGGGATTTGAGATGCTGGATCAGGAGCTCGAACTTGCAGAACTCCGAAAAGAGGCTGAAGCATTACATAAAGACACTGAACAAAAAGTAAAAACCAAGACATAATGGCCTACCAAACAGTTACGTTTTCTATCGATGTTAATGGACTTTCACTCCTTACTATTAACAGACCCGAAAAATTAAATGCACTTAATCAAACCGTACTGGATGAAATCTCACAGGTGTTGGGTGAGGTTGAAAACAACGATTCGGTTAAAGGCTTGATGATTACCGGTGCCGGTGAAAAAGCATTTGTGGCGGGCGCTGATATTAAAGAGTTATCAAACCTGGACCGCAAAACAGGAGAGAAGCTCTCTAGAAAAGGGCAGGAGATATTTAATAAAATTGAAACGTGCACAAAACCGGTAGTCGCGATTGTGAATGGCTATGCTATGGGCGGTGGTGCTGAATTGGCGATGGCCTGTCATATTCGAATTGCAACTAAAAATGCCGTGTTTGGATTACCGGAAGTTTCACTGGGATTGATTCCCGGCTATGGTGGTACTCAACGACTCACGCAATTGGTTGGTAAAGCCAAAGCATTCGAATTTATTTTAACCGGTGGTCAAATACCTGCCGAAAAAGCGTTGGAAATTGGTCTTGTAAATCAGGTGAGTAGTGGTGACGGCCATGAAGAAGCGAATACAATTCTGGGCAAGATACTGAAAAACGGACCGGTTGCTATTTCGAAAGCAATAGCGGCAATTAAC
>PWFZ01000345.1 GCA_003555185.1 Balneolaceae bacterium
CCTGTAATTATCCTATCTCTGTTTTGGAAACACATGACCCGAAATGGTGCCCTTGCAGGAATAATCACCGGTGCGGTTACTGTACTGGTTTGGGAAAATCTTGGCTTGATGATGCCGGGTGTCGAGCATGAGATCTTAGAACTCTACTCAATTATACCCGGGTTTGTATTAGCCGGTTGTGCTGCAATTTTATTCAGTGTAACGGGTAAACCAACCAAACCAGGTGTTTTAGATCAGCATGATGTGTTTTTAAAATAATTATCTGTTTAATAATCCGGCAAGGTTTAACAATTTTGCCGGATTTTTTATATCAGGTTGATTTTACATCATAATTAAATGCCTTTATGTGTACCATTTTTAATTGTGCATTGAAATCCTGTTTCGGTATCTTTTGCTTTTTCACAGAAAGAGATGAAAATATCTCCAATGAGCACATCGTTACGAGAGTCAAATTGTTCGAAGTGCTGATTTACTGATAATAACTGTTAAAATTCTCCATGGATTTAAAATCTATTTTTGCTGAACACCGTACGCGGAACATCTTTTTTGCTTTCCTGTCATGGCTAACAGCCTTTACGGTTTATACGTTAACAGTAGCACCTACGGCCTCTTTTTGGGATCCGGCTGAATACATTGCCATAACCCACACCCTTCAGGTAGCTCACCCACCGGGTTCACCATTTTTTGCACTTTTTGGAAGAATTGTTTCCATGTTTGTTCCCACTGAACATGTGGCATGGAGTATCAACATGATTAGTGTAACTGCATCGGCGTTTACCGTGATGCTGCTTTATTTAATCATTGTTCGTCTAATCGAAGAATTTCGCGGTTCTATTGATGAGTTAAGCTTCATTGATAAAATCGGAACCTATGGCGGTGCCGCTTTTGGTGCACTTACGTTTATGTTTACCCACACTCAGTGGTTTAACGCTGTAGAAGCTGAGATGTATGGTACATCCACATTTTTCACGGCCCTGGTTGTTTGGCTTGCACTTCGATGGTCAGCTAATTTCGACAAACCTTTTTCAGAAAGATGGTTAATACTGATCGCCTATATGTTCGGTATCAGTATTGGAATTCATCTCCTTAACTTACTGGCGCTCTTTTTTGTAGCACTGATAGTCTACTTTAAATTGAGACCATTTGAAATCAAGACTTTCGCACTGTTGGTGGTCGGTTCTTCTCTGGCATTTTTATCCATATATCCGTTTACTATTATACATCTGCCCAATCTCTCTATCGCAGTTTCTGAGATGACCTACGGCCTGATTGGTCCGCTATTATACGTGGCACTTGTGATTGGAGCATTGATATTCGGGCTTTATTACACCCACAAGAAAGGGATGCGTCTGGCAAATATTGCGGTACTTTGCTACACAATGATAATTATTGGTTATTCAAGTTATGCCATGGTAATTATTCGCTCCCAGGCAGAACCTGCAATTGATGAAAATGACCCCTCAACCGTAGAAGCTTTCGTCAGTTATTTGAGCAGGGATCAATACGGTACCGCTCCCCTTCTATCCGGTTACTCATTCGATGATAATACCGGAAATATTGACCGTACAAGTGAAACTCTCTTTCCGCGCCGTCACTCATCAAGCCCACAGCATTTACAGTATTATGGTAACTTCAACAGTGATCTCGAATTTTTCCTGAGCTATCAGGTTAACCATATGTACCTCAGATACTTTGGGTGGAATTTCATTGGGCGTGAATCGGATATACAAGACGCGGGATGGTACTCCGGGTTAACCCAAACCCGCCATGGAGACAACCCTGCTAACTCGTACTATTTCTACCTTCCATTTTTGTTTGGCCTATTCGGGATGATGTTTCACTTTAGGAATGACTGGAGGCGTGGCTTATCTGTTCTTGCACTATTTATTTTGACAGGGTTAGCCATTATCGTCTACCTCAATCAAACGCCTTATGAACCGCGCGAGCGGGACTATGCCTATGCGGGATCATTCTTCGCCTACTCTATTTGGATAGGCCTTGGGGCAACAGGGATTATTGAGTTGATAAAAGAGTTAATCGGCAAAAACCGCTTGGTATCCTACGGTACCCTTGGATTGATGTTTGCAGCCGTTCCGCTATGGATGGGCTATCAAAACTGGCCAAGCCACGATCGCAGCGAAAATTATGTAGCCCGTGATTACGCATATAACTTACTGCAATCAGTAGAACCCAATGCCATTCTGTTTACCAACGGTGATAATGACACATTCCCGCTTTGGTATCTGCAAGAAGTTGAAGGAATCAGAACCGATGTCCGCGTGGTTGTTTTAAGCCTATTAAACACCGATTGGTACATCAAACAGCTGCGGGACCGGCAAACCCATGAGTCACTGCCACTTCCCATTGCATTTACGGATGAGGAAATTCAGCGTTTCACCACACAGTATGATTTGCATCAGCCCCGCACAATAAGTGTACCGGTAGATAAAGATTTATTAAGCCGCGCTTTCGCAAGTGACACCACGGATATAATGGACAATTCACCGGTGTTGGCAAATCAAATACGGTCAGCGACCCCCTATTCTATTTCAGTAGAAGAGCTGGATGATGAAGTGAGCTGGTTTTTACAGGGACGTCCGGCAGGCAGAGATCGCCAGGGTCGGGAACAGCATTACCTGCAACCATCTGATATTGCCGTTCTTGAGATTATAGAGCAAAATCAGTGGTTAAGACCTATTTACTTTGCAAATACCGTTGCACGTGATGGACAGATGGGACTACAGGATTATTTCCAGTTCGAAGGAAAAGCATTCAGGCTTGTTCCCAAAGAAAGAGAAACAGGTCCCTTTGGCTATATAGACCCTGAAGTACATGCAGAACGGCTTTCAAGATTCGTGTTTAATCAATGGAACAGTCCCACTGTGTATTTCGACGAGAATATTCGCAGAATGCTCAGCAACTACCGATACGGATTCACTCAGCTCGCTGACACCTATATCCGTGAAGGAAATCTTGAAGAAGCTGCATATTGGCTGAAATTCGGCGAGGACAATATCCCGTTCAGAAAGATAGAAAATGACTGGTCACTCCCCGTTCTATATGCTTACAGATATATGCGCGTCGAAGAAGCTGATCGTGCCACTGAACTCTCAACCTTTATCGCTGACCGTCTTTTACATGCATTAGAATATGATATAAAAGAGCTCGATAAGATGGAAGACAGAATCAGCCGACTCGAAGAAAGAGCAAGCAGCGCACGGGCTGATGCGCGAATGGACCGTTTCCGTAATCTGCGAAGTCGTGCAGAAAGGGTGACTAACCAGAGAGATGAGTTTATGAGTGAAATTAGTTTTTCCGTTAGCCTGTTAACCATTTTACAAAATGTATACTATGAAACCGGAAACGAAGAATTAGCCGAAGAGCTAAATATTGATGTAAGCATCATTACTGACCGGCGATTAAGACTGCCACAGAGTGCAGAAGAAAGTAACACCGAGGTAGAACGATTTGGACTGGGAATATAAGGACACATTTAATTTTATCAGTTCTGATTGTATATTAGAGGTAATCTGAAACAACTGGAGATCAACACGTTATGATCCACGAATTCACTAAAGAAAATATTGACGCCATCGGTAAAGTATTGGGCGCCAGTGCTAAACCAATAGGTAATGATGTATTTCGTTTGGAATTGATAAACGAAGAAGAGCATCGTAAGCTGGCTCTGGAAATTCATTTGGGTCTCATTGTAGAAGATACCCATATGAATATGGTATCAGTTTACTCCGGTAACACCTTTTTACAGCTTCATAACTGTACTGCATTTATTGCCAGTGATATGCTCAATCAGGTCACCTTTTTCGGTAAACAAGGAGGAATGACCTCCGGTTTGATCATCGAAAAAGAAGCCGGTTGCAGCTTGTATTCAAACGTAAGCGATTCCGTGCTTGAAGGTGATTTCACACAGCTTCCCGAAGATTTAATGATGTGCGGCGTGGCTCTTTCTCTCACAGACTCA
>PWFZ01000373.1 GCA_003555185.1 Balneolaceae bacterium
GCCTAGCTCTTCATCAACTTCAACTTCGGTAACATTTCCTTTTCGGTCTTTGACTTTCATAACAGTTATCTCATCAGAAAAAGCACCGCTTTCATGAGCTTTGAGAGCTCTTTTATATGATGTGATAGCAAACTCGTCTTGTTGTTCACGGCTTATATTACATTCGCTTGCACAAAGTTCCGCGGCATTTCCCATGTGGTAGTCGTTATAAACATCCCACAATCCATCTTTTATGATACCATCCTGAGTTTGAGCATGTCCTAGTTTGGATCCAAAACGATGTTTATTTAGGTAGTATGGCACATTACTCATGCTTTCCATTCCACCGGCTATCATTATATCGCACTGTCCAAGGGCGATTTGGTCTGCAGCTATCATTATGGATTTCATGCCGGATGCACAAACTTTATTAACCGTCGTAGAAGGTGTGTTATCAGACAACCCGGCTTTTTTTGCAGCCTGTCGGGCAGGAGCCTGGCCTATTCCTGCGGTTAAAACATTCCCCATTACCAGTTCCTGAACATCTTCAGGTTTAATTCCCGCTGATTTTATTGTTTCAAGAATAACAGCAGCCCCTAATTGAGGGGCTGTGAATGATGAAAGACTTCCACCAAATGATCCAATTGGCGTTCTCTTTGCTTCTACAATAACTACGTTCTTCATGTAAATAAGTGCTTTAAAATTTATTAGTTAAGCGATTGTTTCAGATCGTCAATTAGATCATCAGCGTCTTCTATTCCTACTGACAGGCGAATAAGTGAATCAAATAGTCCGGCTTTTTCCCGCACTTCTTTGGGAATCGATCCATGAGTCATTGAAGCCGGATGGCTTACAAGTGATTCAACCCCACCTAAACTTTCAGCAAGTGTAAAAACGTTAGTTTTGCTCATTAAACGGCCGGCAGCTTCAATGGAGTCGTCTTTCAGGCTAAATGATACCATTGCACCAAAGTCATTCATCTGCTTTTTAGCAATATCGTGCTGGGCGTGTGATGTAAGTCCCGGATAGTAAACCTTTTCAACTTCAGGTTGTTCTGTAAGCCATTGGGCAATTTTTTTTGCATTATCAACGGATCTCTGAACTCTAACTGCTAGGGTTTTTATTCCTCTGAGTGTAAGATAGCAGTCCATTGGTCCGGGTACTGCTCCCGTTGTCTTTATTTGAAAGCGCAACTTTTCTGTCACTTCTTTATTGGATGTCGCAACAGCTCCGCCGATTACATCAGAGTGGCCGCCTAAAAATTTTGTTGTAGAATGCATCACTATATCAGCACCCAAAGACAGGGGTTGCTGTAAGTATGGAGATGCAAAGGTATTATCAACGGCTGTAAGAATATTGTGCTTCTTAGCGAGGCTTGAAATTTTCTCTATATCAACGACTCTAAGGAGTGGATTTGTTGGAGTTTCAACCCAAATTAATTTTGTTTCTTTTGTGATAGCTTCTTCCACAAGGGAAAGGTCGGTCATATCAACAAAGGAGAATTTTATTCCAAACGGTTCAAACATCTCTTTAAAAAGTCTGTAACTCCCACCGTATAAGTCATTAGTGGTTACAATATGATCACCCGGTCTGAACATTCGAATGATAGCGTCCATTGCAGCTACACCACTGGAGAAGCAAATGCCCTCATCAGCTCCTTCAAGTCCTGCAATCAAATTTTCAAGTGCAGTTCGTGTGGGGTTTCCCACCCGGGCATAATCGTAACCCTGATGAACATTCGGGGATTCCTGTGCGAATGTTGATGTTTGAAAAATAGGTGGCATTACAGCACCGGTGGTCTCTTCATTTTTTTGACCGGCGTGAATAGCTTTTGTATTAAACTTCATAAAATTTTTTAAAAGTTGATTTGTTGTTCAAGCAATTCTGCATCGTCATTCATTCCTAAAAGTTTATAAGTGTTATAAAGCTTTTGGGAATAGTCCCGATTTTCAGGGAAAGTTTCAGTTAAATATCGCCAATAGGGTAGAGATAATTCAAGAAAACCTTCTGCCTTGGTTACAATTAGTTGTGCAAGTTGATCTTCTGCATTTTTGCTAAGGGATAATAACTTGTTTCCTGAATCTGTATAAAATGAAGCTACACGATATTGATGTGTTTCTCTCGCAGGCCTTTCGGTTTCGATGTTTTGAAAAAGCTCGCCTATTTCAGCTAACTCTTCTTTAATGGCTTCCACATCTTCTGTTGCTAAATATTCTCCTGTATCGGTAAGAATAATATCTTCAATCTCACGGGAAATTTTGAAGTATCGTTCTGTAGCGAGTGCTTCTATATATTCTCTTCTTTCAGGATACTCATCAGAAAGAGACATTAGAAGTTTGATGGATTCATCATGGTTTTCATTTAAAATTAATGCATTAATCAGTCCATGACGATATTCTTGTTCCTCAGGATGTTGGGCAACTAAGTCTTCATAAATTTCTATAGATTTACTGAGATTCCCGCTTTCCAGATACAGGTAGGCAACTTTTTCCCTTATTTGTGGGGTTAATTCAACACCGATATCCTGCGCTCTTTCAAGAGTTGATATGGCATTTTGTGTTTCGCCGTGGCGATAAAACGTAGTGGATTTTAAACTATATGTAATCAAACTATCCGGTATAATGACAGAAGCGTTATCGAAGTGCGATATTATTTTATCGAAGTGGATTTCATAAGTATCCGTATCATCTTCTTGTAAATAACGTACTCCTTCGCCCTGTTCGTGGCTCCAGGCTTTCACTAAAATACTGTCGGTTTTGCCCTGGTAATCTTTAGTGGTGAAGCTTAACTCATCAGTAACATCCCGAAGGTTTTGGTAATAATTTTTTCGGTCAGTCGGATTTTGTCTTTCAAGAGCTACTTCTCTAAGTATTTGGGCTTTTAAAACCTTTTTTTCTAAATCATCAGGATTCTCTTCTATAGATTTATTTACAGAACTGAGTGCTTTACTGAATTGACCTCTTTCGTAGAGGGTTTCAGCTGGTTCATTAGACAGTGACAAAGTGCTACAGGATAGGGTAAAAAAAATCCCGAAGACAAGCATTGTGCTTGTCATTCGGGTTCTTAAATGAGTCATATAATTTTTTTAATAATTTATAGTTGGTCTGCTTTTTCCATAGCATCTCGAGCTTCTTCTTCCATTCCTAAAGTTGTATAAACCTGGAAGAGAGATTCCCAATAAACAGCTTCATCAGGATTGATTTCAGCTGCTCTTTCGTAATACTCCATGGCTGCCATAAGATCTTCTCTGGCTTCCTGGTCAAGACGATCAGCAAGTTCATTATCATCAACAATAGCATTTCGTCTTTCAAAAAGACTTGCCGCACGGTTTTGATGGATAATTCCGAGTATGCTATATGCGTCATCATCTTCTTCAGATAATCGAGTAACTTCTTTCATCTGATTGATAGAAATTTCCGTGAGTTCTTGAGATTCTTCTTCAAGCTCAGCAACCTCAGCGCGAAGTGTTTCTAATTCTTCTTCTTTAGCTTCAGCCTCATCGCCTGTTAACGTGCGAATTTCTCTTTCTAAATCGAATATGCGATTGTATTTCTGAGAAATTTGCTCATTTATGGCACTTACATTTTGATAAACCTGAGTTCCAAGTACTCGATAATATTGTGGATTTTCAGGATCTGCTTCAATTAATGATTCGATGATTGCAATTGCTTCATCAACATTGCCCTGTTGAATATAAATATCGGCCAGGAACTGAATAAATTGATCTTCCTCTGGATAAAAATCCATTGCTTCCTGAGTTAGTGGTTCAGCATCATCAAATCTTTCTTGATTGATATAGAGACTGATCAAAAATTCATAATCTTCAATTTCAGGTCTTTCAAGTCTTTCCATTGCCTTTTCATATGTTGAAATAGCAGAACTTATATCGCCTGTATTGAACTCAGTAGAAGCAAGTACTATGTAAGTCAGTGCACTATCGGGTTGTATAGTAATTGCATTTTCAAAATGGCTCATTGCAATTCTGTCAGGACTGTCCACA
>PWFZ01000350.1 GCA_003555185.1 Balneolaceae bacterium
CCATCCGCCAGGCCAAGCACCAGGCCACCAATCAGACAATATCCAGGATCCCCAAGTTCGTCATCGAAGCAGTGGCCTTCGGTGGAATCATTGCTCTGGTACTGATCCTTATCGGCATGCAGGGAGGGGTGGATAGTGGCGCATTGGGTAATATACTGTCCGTACTGGGCTTGTTTGCCTTTGCCAGTTACAAGCTTCTCCCTGCAGCACAGAATATCTTTCAAGGTTTTTCTCAGTTGCGCTTTGGCATGGCCGCCCTGGACGGGATCTGCGATGATCTTTACCAACGCACCACTTTGGCCGAAATTTACAAGAAGGCCCCGCAGCCGATTATTCCCAGATATGCAATCTCCCTAAAAAATCTGTTTTATACTTATCCCAATGCCGCTTCTCCTGCCCTGCAAGACATCAATCTAACCATACCTGTAGGGACCTCAGTGGGCCTGGTAGGCTCCACCGGAGCGGGTAAGACCACTATGGTGGATGTGCTCCTTGGCCTTCTACAGCCACAGAAGGGGCAGATTTATGTGGACGACAAGCCAGTTTTTACAGATCTATGGGCCAAGAGCCGAGAAACAAGCAAGGAAAATCCAGCAGAAAAGCCTTCTTCCTCGGCCTCTGCTCCTCAACCCGCTTCCAATGACCACAGCCGACTTAGAATCGATAGCTCTCCATTGCGGGCGTGGCAACAAACCTTAGGCTACGTTCCTCAGGATATCTTTCTCACCGATTCCACTGTCACCGAAAATATTGCCTTGGGCGTACCCCCGGACCAGATAGATACCCAACAGGTAGAGCGCTGCGCGCGCATGGCCCAAGTACATGACTTCATTAACCAGGAACTCTCCGGAGGTTATGACACCTTGGTGGGCGAACGCGGCGTAAGGCTTTCCGGTGGGCAGCGCCAACGCATAGGCATCGCCCGAGCTTTGTATCACGATCCTCATGTGCTCGTGTTCGACGAGGCAACCTCGGCTTTAGATACAGTTACGGAACGGGCGGTGATGCAAGCCATAGAGGGGCTTTCAAAGCTTAAGACCATAATAATAATAGCCCACAGGTTAAGCACCGTACAGAAATGCGACAAGGTGGTGCTTCTTGAAAAAGGTAGGATCAGTGCATCAGGGGCATTCGAAAAGTTGATCGCCCAGAATGATAGTTTCCGTAGCATGGCTGCTTGCATGAATGAAGGTCATTGACAAACACTCTAATCTAACCATGCTACGACCAATTTGGGAATCTTCTGAGCACTTGTGGCAGATCCCTGCAAAAAGGGACAAGATTTCAAGATGGGATAGTTCGGTGCAACATGATTCATCTGGCAGGAGAAGCGTTTTCGAATCCGGATTGGATAGTAATATTAGTAGTCTATTCATAGTCCGCAAGAGATCAGTACTAATTCTGTTTTTACCGTACTGGTGCGGATGGCGGCATAAATAAAAAAAACAGGAAACTTCAGTGAATTTTAATAAACTTATAAATTACTCTGTTAGAAAAAGTTATAATTATTTAAACATAATAAAGCACGGCTTTAAAGGTAAAGTAATTGAAATGCCCATGGATAAAATTACCAATGAATATGCTTTCTCATATTCAAAAAATGGATGGAATTACTTGGTTCAAATTATCAAAGAGTATGAAGAGTGTCCCGGTATTCGATTTGAAAATTCATCTTATTACAAGCTTTTTTTAAAATTAAAGTACGAAAATATAGAGACATTCACTGATATATTGTTTCTACACGATAAAAACAAACGAAAAGAATTGCCCAAAATTTATTTTGGAACAAAACCATGGGGGTGCTCAATAAAAAAATATATGAATGTGGGGGGCAGGCCCTGGGGTTATTACTACGATAAAATGAACAACGTTAATACTAAAACTCTTCACTTTAGAAATCTATGGTACCTTCCAGGGGAAACTGAATCCTTAAAATCTGAATGGAATAAAACTATAAATCTCTACAACCAGATTAAAAAAGAAGGATATAAACCTTTTTTGAAAGGTACACTGCCTGAAGTGTACCTTTTAATTAATAAAAACGAGGAAGTTATGGCTGTTAGGTTCAATGGTCAACATAGAATAGCAGTATTGAGCTACTTAGGTTTTGATACAATCAAGGTATTGGTTTCTGATGAAAGCGCAGGTGTAATTCGTGAAGATGAGATAGATCAGTGGTTTTATGTTAAAGAAAAATTAATAAATAAATACGAAGCCTTATGTTTTTTTAACGCTTTTTTCAAATATAATGGAAGCGAAAGATTAAGATATCTAAATGAAATTTAAAGCATACTCACTCTGCTTTCGGGGGCCCACAATTGACATAAATTACAAGTTGATGGCCGGTCTTTTGGCGGCATGTTCATTTGCGGTGAAGAATATGAAGTATCAAGTTCATCGATATATTTGATCGAATGCAATCGGTCATGGCGGCCGAGACAAGGTGCCAGTAAATGTCAGGGAAGGTCTTAAGGCCGTTATGTCAATGGTCATAGGCATTGCAACTGTATTTTTTGATTTTTAGAAGACAAATTTTTTTATTATTGGAAGCGCAAAATTGACTTGGCTTCCCTGAAAGTTGAGGTATTCATGAATATTAAACCACTACTAATTTCATCAACGGATTCAAGGGGTGGGGCTGCTCGTGCCTGTTATCGATTATTCCAATCTTTGCAGAACTTTAATTTAGATTGCTCACTTAAAGTTAGAAAAAAGGGGACCAATGATTTTAGGGTATTAGGAGATACTAGTAAATTACAACGCCTGAACATTATAGTAAAAAATCGATTAGCTAATAAGATACTGAAACTGCAAAGAAGTACAAGTGTAGATTTTCGTTCAATTAATATTTTTCCTTCCAGATGGGCAAAGCTAATTAATAGTAGTAAATATGATGTAATAAATTTGCATTGGATAGGTAGTGAAACTATGTCAATAGTAGATGTTGCTCGTGTTAAAAAGCCTGTTGTTATGACGTTACATGATATGTGGGCTTTTTCCGGAGCAGCGCATACTAGTTCTGACAGTTTGGATGCTGGTTGGAGAAACGGATATAACTATAATAACCGCCCAGCAAGTCATAGTGGTGTTGATCTTGATAAATGGACATGGAATAGAAAAAAACGAAATTGGAAACAAATGAGTGTGGTTTGCCCAAGTTCATGGCTAGCTAACTGTGCTCGTGAAAGTAAACTAATGGCAGATTGGCCAATTTATGTTATACCTAATCCATTGGATGTCAATCTTTTTAAGCCACTTGATCGTCAATTTTCTAGAAAGGCACTTAATCTTCCTCCGGATCAAAAGTTGATACTGTTTGGAGCTGATAGTGGCAGCAAAAAACCACTTAAAGGATATGATTTGTTGTTACAGGCTCTTTATGATTTTAGAAAAATTTATGGAAGCGATAACATAAAATGTGTGATATTCGGAGAATCTGCACCGAAAGAAGATCTATATATGCCAATCCCTCTACAGTGGATGGGACTCATTAATGATAACATTACCCTGGCCCTTCTATACAGTGCCGCTGACATAATGGTGGTGCCATCAAGACAAGAAGCATTCGGGCAAACAGCATCCGAATCCTTGTCCTGTGGCACTCCTGTAGTTGCTTTTAATTCCACTGGCTTAATGGATGTCGTAGAGCATAAAATTACAGGATATTTGGCAAATCCATTTTCAACTGAAGATCTCGCAAAGGGAATTAAATGGTTAATAGAAGATGAAGAACGGAATTCTAAAATTGGAAAAGCTGCAAGAGCACGAGCAGTAAGATTGTGGAATCAGGAAAAGGTGGCAATGCAGTACATGAATGTTTATAAAGAAGCTATTAAGGAACATAAAAGGTAACTATTCAGCGTAGCTATAGAAGTACTACTCTTGCATGAAAAAATCAGGTTTCTTTCCGCAAACCGCGATTACAGGGGCTGGCTCGATCTGGCTCCTTGCTTGCGGCAAGTTAACAGATAA
>PWFZ01000046.1 GCA_003555185.1 Balneolaceae bacterium
GTTGTGAGAGAAATTTTTCTACTAATATTGTAGCTTTTATCTAAAAACTGAAGGTCATCTAACCCAAGATTATTTGCAAGTACAAACGAGACGCCATCCAATGCCGCATCGAGATTTGTGTGCGCCGAAAGAAGCGAAATATTATTTCTTATCAGTTTGTATAAAATTCTCCCCTGCTCATCCGTTGGATTAATACTCGAAATTTTTTGAAAAATAAGGGGATGATGTGAAACAATTAACTCGCACTTTTTATCAACAGCTTCATCAACAATTTCTTCGGTTACATCCAGGCATACCAAAACTCTGGAAACCGGTGACGACGGATCACCGACAAGTAATCCTACGTTATCGTAATCCAACATTATTCCGGGCGGTGCCCACTGGTGGATAAAGTCTGTTATATGTTTAACCTGAGTGTTCATGATATGGTTCTTCCTCCTAAGCGCTGATGGGCTGTACGAATTGCTGGGGAATGAATGCCCGCGTGTGTCCTACGGTTGGATTTTCGCTGGTGTGTCATAGTTTTTTTCACAGATTTAAAAATACGATTATTTTATACCTTTAAAAACCTTTTTTATGGTGAAATTTGCCATTCGTTAAATTAATCGGAATGTTAGGGGGCTTTAATCATTTTAGTTAAATAAACACACTTAATCAGCAGCAAATTCAATGGGAGTTCAAGAAAACTTACAAACAGTAAAAGAACGAATAGATAAAGCCTGCAAAGCATGCGGGCGCAGCAGCGACGAAATCACCCTGGTTGCAGTAAGCAAAACTAAACCAAATGAAGATATTCTTGAGGCATTGGCTGCAGGTCAAGTTCATTTTGGCGAAAATCGCGCCAAAGAGCTGCAGGACAAAATGGAGCAAATTGAAAAAGAAAATATTCAGTGGCACTTTTTAGGCAACCTCCAGACCAACAAAATTAAATACATGGTGGAGCGGGTTGATTGGATTGTATCCGTCCACAAGAAAAAAGCCCTTAAAGAGATCGAAAAGAGAGCCTCCAGAATAGATCGCCATATAAATGTCCTCATACAAGTTAACATCAGTGAAGAAGATCAAAAAAGCGGCTGTGAGCCTGAGGAATTAGAACCCATCCTGAAATATGCACAAGAACTCAAGTTTACTCACGTTCGTGGAATAATGGGAATGGCAACATTTACCGATGATCTTGACGTGGTACGAAAAGAGTTTAAAGTATTAAAAAAGCTTCGCGACGATCACCTCCACATGAATGGAGGGAGTGTCAACCTTGAACATGTATCGATGGGCATGACAAACGATCTAGAGGTAGCAATTGAAGAGGGAACAACCATGGTGAGGGTCGGAACAGCTATCTTTGGCGAGCGCAACTATTAACCCGATTTACCCGTAATAATAAGATGTAGATTTCATCAAAATTTATATCTTAATAGTGAGGGTATTTTATGGCATCATGGATATGGGTACTTATTCCACTGGTTGTAATTGTGGGTGGTTATATAATCGACTACCAAAAGAACAAACTGAAGTGGCAAAATCAGACTAGCAGTAATAAAAGTGAACTTGCAGAGTTACGGCTGATAATACAGCAACTGAAAAAACGAATTGAAAATCTTGAGGCTATTGCCTCTGATGATGCAAATCACTTACAAAGCTCGGAAGCCGATTCCCTTGGCAGAATTGAGGTTGACGAATATGAGCTGAGCAAAGAAAAAAATATTAATACTATAGCCGGAAAGGCATCAAAAAAAGGTGAACAACAATGATGGGTGAAGAAGTAGCAATTGTAGCAATCGTTTTTGGGAGTATCCTTACAATCGTGTTTTTAGGAATAGTAGGGAGTATTATTAACAATATTGTTAAACGTAAATCGAAAGGTAATCTTTCAGAAAACAAGGAATTTTTGGCGGCACTTAGAGAGTTTAAAGAGAAAACAGAATCCCGGTTATCAAACCTTGAAGAGATCGTAACGGATGAATCCCATTCAAAAATGCATCAAAAGAAATCATCATTAAAAAAGGAACAGAATCGGTCGATCGACATTGAACTGAATGATGACTCCGGGAAGGAGAAAAGTTCAAATTCCGGGAATTTACGTAATATGCTAAATCAATAACCCTTATCTTCTTTACGAATTCAAGACCCTTTACCTTATGAAATTAACTGCACTTGAGATTAAACAACAGCAATTCGACAAATCCCTGCGCGGATATGACACCGCTGAGGTTAATGCCTTCCTCAACCTTGTGTCGAATGAATGGGAGCATTTGGTAAGTAAGTTAAAGGAGTTGGAAACGCAGATTGAAAAGCTGGACCATAAATTAAAGCACTATGAAAGGGTCGAGCAGGCACTCCATGAAACCCTTCAAACTGCCAAGGATTCGGCTGATCAAAAACTTGTTGGCGCTAAAAAAGACGCAAAAAACATTATAGAAAAAGCCGAGATTGAAGCTGACTCCATTGTTCGTGAGGCAAATCAGCAGAGACAACAAATACGCCAGAGTGTGCTCATGCTGCTAGACCGACGGGAAGAAATTATCGGCGGAATTCGCTCTTACCTGGAAATTGCTTCGGAATCTCTGCAGCAATTCACAAAAGATGAGGCCTCCTTGTTTACGCTACCAAAAAATGATCGGCAGTCAGCATCTACAGATAGTGATGATGACGTTGAACCTACAAGAAAAAAGAGAAATCGTGAGGAACACCCCTCTCCTCCCGGGGCTGAAAACCTCGATGATATTTTAGACGAATTAGATTAACTAGTGTGCTAAATAAAACCTGTCAGGTTTTATAAAGCTTACATTCATGATCCTTGATTTTTATCGTGAGAAACCTGACAGGTTTTTCACAATATCTCGCACTTAACACTAACGACAAATATTTTTTAATGAATTTTGACACCGTTGAAACGTTTCGAAAAAAGCGCTCAGAAGCTCTAACATTTATACAATCTCAAACTGATCTCCGCCCAAATTATATGATAATTTTGGGTACCGGCCTCGGTCAGCTGGCCGACGAAATGGATATTATTGATGAAGTTCCCTATGATGAGATCCCACATTTCCCTGTTTCAACAGTAGAAAGTCATGCAGGGAAGCTTTTGTTTGGAAAGCTGGGTGGTAAAGAGGTAGTTGCCATGCAAGGGCGTTTTCATTTCTATGAAGGTTACTCTATGCATCAGATAGCGTTCCCCGTAAGAGTATTGAAAGCCAACGGGGCAGATACACTTATTGTAAGCAATGCCTGTGGCGGCATGAATGTAAATCACACACGTGGTGATATTATGTTAATTCGAGATCACATTAACATGCTGGGAGATAACCCGTTGATGGGACCCAACGATAATGATCTTGGCCCGCGTTTTCCCGATATGAGCGAACCCTACAGCGAACGCCTGATGGATATTGCAAAAAATGTAGCCCTTGAGAATAATATACAGATGCATCAGGGCGTTTACGTGGCACTGAGCGGACCTATGCTGGAAACAAAAGCAGAGTATCGTTACTTAAGATTACTAGGCGCTGATGTTGTTGGAATGAGTACCGTTCCTGAAGTAATTTCAGCGGTACACATGGGAATGGAAGTGCTTGGAATCTCAGCGATTACTGATGAATGTTTCCCCGATGCACTTGAATCTGTAAATATGGAAGACATTTTAGAGGCTGCTGCTATTGCAGAACCAAAAATGACGAGAGTAATCGTAAACACACTGGAAAAGCTTTAGAACGATAAGTTCTTATACTGTTTTTAATTTTAAAAAGTCGTATTTTATGAATGTAGATATATTCATTTCTACGGTTTCAACATTAACCTTATTTAGCACATCACTTGCATGAGCTTAGACGGTTTTAATTACAATCCTATTTGGGACGAACACCAGTGGGAGGCCCATCTTAATGAAATTGAAAAAAGAAGCGAGCAACTCCGCCGCTTTATTACGTCGGATCCCAAGGGAAATACCCCCCGTTGGGTAACTCTATTACAAGA
>PWFZ01000010.1 GCA_003555185.1 Balneolaceae bacterium
CTCTTCCGATCTTGGATTTGGGCTTTAGGTGGATTTGCAGCTCTGTTTGGATTTGGAGCACCGGTTTGGTTGCTGGCAGTCTACACAGTTTTGGTTGTCGTTTTTAATATCAAACCTATCCGGCGATCACTTGTCTCGGGTCCGATAATGAAGTTGATGGATGCCATGAAAATTCTGCCGGCTATTTCTGAAACCGAACAGACAGCTATTGATGCCGGTACGGTCTGGGTGGAAGGGGAGCTTTTTTCAGGTAAACCGGATTTTAAGAGAATGATGAATGAACCTTATCCTGAATTTACTAAAGCAGAGCAGGAATTTTTAGATGGACCCGTTGAAGAACTTTGCGAGATGACATCAGATTGGGATGTATTTCAGCGGAAAGGATTTGATGACAAGACCTGGAATTTCATGAAAGAGAAGCGTTTCTTTGGATTGATTATACCCGAGGAATATGGTGGATATGGATTTTCCGCAAATGCTCACAGCGCCATTGTTGCAAAACTGGCTTCGCGATGTGGTCCGCTCGCAACGACTGTAATGGTACCAAATTCTTTAGGGCCCGCTGAACTGTTAATGCATTACGGAACTGAAGAGCAAAAAAAATACTATTTGCCACGATTGGCTACGGGAGATGAAATACCCTGTTTTGCGTTGACTGAGCCAAATGCGGGATCAGATGCAGGAGCGATGCAAAGCACCGGTCACGTGTTTAAAGCCGATGATGGTGATTTATATTTGAGGCTAAACTGGGACAAACGGTATATCACACTCGCCGCAATTTCTACGGTGATTGGAATGGCATTTAAGATGTACGATCCTGAAAACCATTTGGGTAAGGGAAAAGAGCATGGAATAACCTGCGCCCTGGTTCCAAGTGATACAGAAGGAGTGGTTCTTGGAAAACGTCACGATCCGCTCGGAGTTCCTTTCTATAACTGTCCCTTAAAAGGCAAGGACGTAATTGTTCCTATTGATGCCATTATTGGCGGTAAAGAAGGTGCCGGAAATGGCTGGAGAATGTTGATGGAATCACTGGCTGTGGGACGGGGGATTTCACTGCCGGCACAATCTGTGGGTGGATCTAAAATGGCGACACGTGCGGTTGGTGCTTACGCCGCAATCCGGAAACAGTTTGGTCTGAATATTGGAAAGTTTGAAGGAATTGAAGAACCGATGGCACGAATCGGAGGGTATACGTACTTGATGGATGCATCACGCCGATATATTTGCGGTGCATTGGATAAAGGCGCAAAACCGGCAGTTGTGACAGCCATCGCCAAATATAACTTCACCGAACTGGGACGTGAAATTATTAACGACTCCATGGATATTGTTGGCGGAGCAGGAATTTCTCGCGGGCCACGAAATATTTTTGCCCACAGTTACATCGCTACTCCCATCGCTATTACCGTGGAAGGTGCAAATATTCTTACCCGAACATTAATGATCTTTGGTCAGGGTGCCATTCGAAGTCATCCATATGCGCTGAAAGAGATAAATGCCCTGATGGCGAAAGATGTGAATGCCTTTGATGATGCGTTCTGGAAGCACATTGGACACGTAGTTCAAAATAAAGTTCGTTCGTTTATGCTTAGTGTTACCAGAGGCAGACTGGCAAAATCTCCGGTAAGCGGACCGGCCGCGAAATATTATAGAAAACTGGCATGGGCATCTGCATCGTTTGCCTTTATGTCCGACATCGCACTTGGTTCTTATGGCGGCGCGCTGAAAATGAAAGAGAAACTCGCCGGGCGCTATGCTGATATTCTTAGTTGGATGTTCCTCGCTACAGCAACCCTGAAACGGTTTGAAGCGGACGGAAGACGGGAAGAAGATCGAATCTACTTTGAATGGGCAATGCAGCATGCATTCTACCGCATACAAACCGCGTTTGATGAAATTTACAGCGAGATTGAAGTGCCGGGTCTGAGTTGGGTGTTTCGCGGTCCGGTCGGTCTTTGGTCACGAATTAACAGAATCGGCAAGAAGCCGTCCGACAAACTTGGACATTTAGTTGCCCAGGCAATGCAGCAACAGGGTGAGCAGCGGGACCGAATGACTGAAGGCATTTATACTTCAAAATCACAAGATGATGCCATCGGGATTTATGAGCACGCAATGACGTTGATACATAACTCATTTCCGATTTATAAAAAACTCTACAAGGCTACAAAAGCCCGCGAAATTCCAAAAGGCCATGTGCTGTCTCAGCTGGATCTTGCCGTTGAAAAAAACATCATCACAAAAGATGAAGCAGAAACGGTTCGGGAAACAGAAGAAGCAAGATTTAATGCAATTAGTGTGGATGATTTCACTTTAGAGGAATACAACCGATCAGCAGTGACCCCTAAAGATGATTCCATTCCACAGAAAAAAGGGATTAAGCCACAAATGGCTTAAGAGTTTAATGAGAGAAGACCAATACAAAAAGCCTCGTTTGTAAACGGGGCTTTTTTATGAGATAGACTTCTTTTCATCGGGATATAGACCCGCTGCTTTGTTCGCAGACAATAAAATTCCTTTTATCATGGCTGAGCTAAATCCACTGTGTTCCATTTCGTTTAATCCGGAAATAGTGCATCCGCGTGGTGTGGTTACCCTGTCAATTTCAAATTCAGGGTGATTATCTTCATTGGATAAAAGTGAAGCGGCGCCCTTTGCTGTTTGAACTGCCATTTCCAGCGCTTCATGAGCATGAAAGCCAATTTCGGTTCCTCCCTGGGATGCTGCCCGGATAGATCGTAAAAAGAAAGCGATACCACAGGAGCATAATGCTGTGGCTGCAGTCATCTGTTCTTCCAAAATGACCAGCGTTTTCCCAACGGTATCAAAAATGGTTTTAGTTGCATGAAGAGCATCCGATGCTTCGCCTTTGCTGCAAATACAGGTCATTGATTCGCCAATAGAAATCGCTGTATTTGGCATTGCCCGAACAATGGGAATTTTATCACCCAGTGTTCGTTCAATTTGATTGATGGAAATTCCGGATACAACGGAGATAATTATCTGCTTTTGAGCATCAATTGAAGGTTCGATTTCCTCTAAAAGAGCATCTGCCTGTTGAGGCTCAACAGCCACAATGATGATATCGGATTTTGATACAGCTTCGGTATTATTGGACGTAATTTTAAACCCGGCTTCCGCATAACTTTCAATTAAATTAAGTCGTCTCCGGGTCAGTATAATTTGACCGGCTTCAAAAATAGCTGATGTGGCTAGTCCGGTCGCTATGGCGGTACCAATATTTCCGGCTCCAAGTATGGCGATAGTTTTATTCATAATAGGTGGATGGTTTCAGGTTTGGATATGAATATGTTTGCACACTTTCATAAAACCTAAAACAGAAGATTAATCCAATTTTAAGATAATCTTTCTATGAAATTATTATGGAAGCGCTTTTTCTTAACAACATGAAAATTAACATGTTAAAAGCGTGATTAATACTTGAACGAGATAAAGATGTTAGCTAAAATGGAATGCTCAATTAAAGATTGAAAATGTGTCTCCCATGTATGTATTAAAATTTGGTGGATCTTCGATGGGATCCGCCGATGCGATCCAAAATGTACTTTCTATCATTAAAGAAAGAACCCAAACCGGAAAAACCATTGTCGTAGTTTCTGCAATGAAAGGGGTGACGGATCGGCTGCAGCTTGCTTGTGATGATTCCAGTAATCAGAGTGTGGATTATGATGAATTAATCGCATGGCTTGAAAAACTGCATTTCGATATAGCCCGATCGTTTTTACCTGTGCAAATGCAGAGCGATCTCATCACTCAGCTGAAAATGATTCTGAATGAGCTTGAAGATGTGCTCCAGGGAGTTGCGCTGGTTCGCGAAATCACGCCCCGTACACGTGATTTTATTATGGGATTTGGTGAACGCCTTTCCGCAAATATTCTTACCTCTCTTCTGATCAATGAAAAGGTGGACGCAACATTTGCCGATGCCCGCGAATTTATTATCACA
>PWFZ01000459.1 GCA_003555185.1 Balneolaceae bacterium
CTCCCCGATCCTGGCCTGCAGCTGGTAACTGCTCATTTCAAGCAGCTGATGATCAATCGCAGCGTCTTCCCCCTCTTCTGCTCTTCTAAGAGAGGCGGAGATCATTCGGTTCACCTGGTTTTCTATTGTATCCAGTGTCTCTAGTTCCTGCTTCATCAGCACAATACGGACAAATCCAAGCCGGGTGTCTGCCAGCCATTCAGCTCGGCTGCCCCTGGCCTGCTCGCGATAAAATTCCAGCTGTCTGTCTCTGAGATTTCGCAGGCTGCGATAATGCGCCGGTGTCCTGAACTCTTTCTCCAGGTAAAGAAAGTGTTCATACTCACTTTGACTACCGTCGTTGAGAAACTCAAGATCGTAGGAAAGCGCCGGATTCAGCCTCGCTGTTTTTGCCTGTTCACCGTGAACAGCATACTGCAGCCGATTTTCGAACTGCTGCCACTCGGCGCTGTACTCTTCAGAGAGTTCACGGATCTGATTAAGTTCAACGGTTAAATCCTGAGCACCGGAACAAACGGGCCGGATGAGTATCAATAAATAAAGTGCAATGAAAAGGTACTTCTGAAATCCAGGAATCATAACCGGCACTTCAGCTGATTAAAAGTTTGGAATTTGATGCGTTCTCTTATTGGTAAATAAAACTCTGTCTATTCAGAAATATAGAATACGCTCTATCGAAAAGCTATTGAGTATTTTTTTAATTCAATTCTTTCCATCTCATCACACAGTTATATTTCGGAAAAAAGCGAAACGGATAACAATTGCCTCTACCCTTAGCCCAACCGATATCGACTTGGGATAATATTGATTTAGCAACTTTAAACACTGTAAATGGTGTAATGAATGTGGTTGATGAACTTATATAAAAAAATTGATATGAGATGTGAGATGAGAGTAGTGAGTATTATCAACGGATCGGCGTTAAATCGGCTTGGCCTTTTTTATTAGGAATGTATACAAAACGCGAAATTTCTATAAACCTAAAATTTTGAGCCAGCAAATGACGGCCAAGACCACGTTGAAACGCTGATTATAATTCCAGATGGTAAACTTTAAAATTTCTAGCTATAACCTGGTGGCTTTTGGTTTATTTAAGCTCGTGAGCTATGACTAAATGTACCAAATCAAGTAACTACTAATTCATGATAATTCCAGTACTACCTTCCTGAGCATAGAATTCACCAGTTATATTGACCATGACCCTTTGAAATCACCGTCTCCAACATGTACAGTTTCAAATGCAGAAGTATTAAAGGAATCCGATAACTGATTTTCACGAGAGGATAGGATGTTTAGTTTCCCATTAGATCTTAAGACGCGCACAGAAATGGGGGTGGGGAATGAATTATTTTTAGGTGACTAAGGCCTATGGTGTGTCCCCAGCGTGTCCCCAAGCGATAAATGAGTGAAGTATTGTAGTTTTGGGGCACTATAAGATTGGGTTAGGAAGCTTATAAACCACTGTGTTACAGTGAATTAAAAGCGAGTACCCGGGAGGGGACTTGAACCCCTACGTTGTTGCCAACACCGGATTTTGAATCCGGCGCGTCTACCAATTCCGCCACCCGGGCAATTTTGAATAGCACCAAATATAAGAAGGCTTGGGATGAATGGAAACCGGCAGAATTTATTTGCAGAATAATTTTCTCTCTAAGGCCTTTTTGTAGTATTAAAGACTACATAACCTTCAGGTCAGGACGTACACAATAATAGTGAAATGGTATGTATCATTATAGCAAGAAAGCATCATGTAACCAATGTCACTAATACAAGTAACACAAAAAAAAAGAAGGTGAATGCCATGAAAATCGTGAAAAAAAATGTCGGAAATCTTGACTCACTACTTAGAGTAATATTTGGAATGATTATACTGTTTGCAGGTCTATGGTTAAATAGTCTGTGGGGATTTGTTGGATTAATCTTTATCGCATCAGGGGCATTGTCTTACGATCCGATTTACCGAATACTAGGAAAACAGTCCGGTGCTCCAAATCTCGAAAGGGAGAACTAGATATATTGTAATGCTATCACAGAGAGATACAAATGGCGTTGAACCCGGGGTTATTGATCGCCCTGGGTTTACTGTGTTATAATATTTGTATATCCTGTATCGGTAATTATAAATTCCCCTTTTCCATCTCATCCGCTGCGTAGTTTGCTGCACGGGCTGTGATCGCCATGAAGGTAAGCGATGGATTTTGACTTGCGACAGAGCTCATGCAGGCACCATCAGTTACAAAAACGTTTTTGCAACCGTGAACCTGGTTCCATTTGTTTAGTATGGATTTTTCGGGATCACTGCCCATGCGTGCGCCGCCAATTTCATGAATATCCAGGCCCGGTGCCTGATGACTGTCGTGAAGATGTATGTTGATGCAGCCCGCCGCTTCCAGCATTGCCTGGCCCTGTTCGTGAAAATCCTTGAGCATCGCTTCATCATTTTCGGTGTAATCCACTGAAGTTACAAGTTTAGGAACTCCCCACCGGTCGACTTCTTCTGAGCTCAGCCTCACGTGATTCTCATATATCGGTACAGTTTCCCCCTGTATGCCCATGTAAATAGTCCATGGCCCGGGCTTCGATACTTTTTTCTTCAGCTCTGTTCCTATAGCGGAATCGTACACTCCGCGATTCCAGCCCTGGCGACTTGCTCCAAGGTTAGCCAGATAGGTTCCTTCAAAATCAATGTCATCTCGCTGGAATACATTACGAAATGGTGCAATCAACGGCCCGCCCGGTCTTCTCCCGTAATAGTAATCCTCAAGATATCCATCCATTTCTGCAGAGATTCGCCCGCGATAGTTATGAAAAGAGATGTATCGTCCAAGCAAGCCATTATCATTTCCCAACCCATCGGGAAACCGGTTCGGCTTGCTGTTCAGCATAATCAGGTTTGTGTTCAGGCAGGCTGCGTTCAGAAAGATTGTCCGGCCATAATATTCAGTCATGCTGCCGGATTGTGCATCCACTACACGAACTCCTGTGGCTGTTTCTTTATTGTCGTCGTAAATAACGGAGTGAACTACAGCATGCGTTACTTTCGTGAGCTTGCCGGTACGCTGCGCCCAGGGCAGAGTTGAAGAGTTTGAGCTGAAGTAAGCGCCATAAGGACATCCCCGGTAGCACAGATTTCGCGCCATGCATAATCCGCGATTCTGCTGTCGGTGAATATCCCGTACTTCGGTCAGGTGAGCACAACGGCCGTTTATCATTTTGCGATTTGGGAACTCCGCTTCGATACGTTTTTTAATATCCGTTTCCACACAGTTCATATCGAATGGCTTGAGGAAATCGCCATCGGGCAGCTCTTCAAGCCCGTCTTTATTTCCACTCCAACCTACAAAATGTTCCACGTGGCTGTACCATGGTGCAAGTTCATCATAGGTAATCGGCCACTCAAAGCCCCAGCCGTCCCGGGCAGGCCGTTCAAAATCGAAACGGCTCCAGCGCTGTCCGCTTCTGGCCCATAGAAGAGACTTTCCACCTTCTCCGTAAGCCCTGATCCAGTCGAATGGCTTCTCCTGTATATAGGGATGCTCCTCATCCTTCAAGAAAAAATGCTCTGTGTTGCTATCATATGCGTAACACCGGTTAACAATCGGATTTTTATTCTGCTCATCCTGTGAGATTACGCCTGCATTTTTCACTTCCCATGGATGAAGTAACGCAGTTGGGTAATCTTTTTGGTGTTCAATAGAACGGCCTCTTTCAAGTACAAGCGTTTTTAATCCTCTGTCGCACAGTTCCTTGGCTGCCCATCCGCCGGTCATGCCTGAACCAATTACTATGGCGTCAAATGTGTTTTCTTTTTTATACCGGCCGTTAATATTCATGATACACAGTTCTGGATAATTTGGATCGGGAGACTCATACTTTTTAAGAATTATGAATAATCAATTTATTTGATTAAAAACCTATTTACAAATTATTTAGAATTCCCATCGCAAGAGTAATTACTGAA
>PWFZ01000357.1 GCA_003555185.1 Balneolaceae bacterium
CCCATACGATCGGTGTTTCGAGGGAAGAAAAATGTAAAAGTGGTAATGGATGAAGTTGTTGAAGTGGAGAAATCTAAAAAACAAGTTGTCGGCACATCCGGAAAAAATTATAACTATGATTACTTAATTATTGCAACCGGAACAAGGCATTCATATTTCGGAAATCCACAGTGGGAGAACCAGGCACCGGGGTTAAAAACGCTTACGGATGCACTTAATATCAGGGAGAGAATTCTATGGTCTTTAGAAAAGGCGGAAAACGAAGATGATCCGGAGATACGCCAGAAATATCTGAATTTTGTGATAATAGGCGGCGGACCGACCGGAGTAGAGCTTGCCGGTGCTATATCAGAAATTACCCGAAAGCAGGGAATGGAGGAGTATAAGAACATAAGGGAAGAGGATATACACGTTTATTTACTTGAAGGTTTAGATGCAGTGCTCAATACGTATCCGGATGAGTTGAGTGAAAGTGCCAGGGGAAAATTGGTTGATATGGGAGTGAAAGTTTATCTGAATACAATGGTAAATGAGATTGATAGTGAGGGTATAAAAGCAGGAAGTCTGACTATTCCATCTTCCAACGTGATTTGGGCAGCCGGTAATGAAGGGGCCTCACTGTTGAAAAAACTCGGGTTCGATACCGACCGTGCAGGACGTATTATCGTTAACAGTTCTCTTAACACGAAAGAATTTCCAGAGATTTTTGTCATTGGAGATGCAGCAAATTGTACTGATGCGGACGGTAAGGATGTTCCTGGAATTGCTCCGGCAGCAATGCAGATGGGAAAATTTGTTGCGAAAAAAATAATGGGGAAACCGCAAGAAAACAGCGGGTTTGTTTATCTGGATAAAGGAAATATGGCAACGATTGGCAGAGGAAAAGCCATCGCTGAAATTGGGGGGTTTAAGTTTAAAGGATTTACAGCGTGGTTGTTATGGTCTTTTGTTCACATTTTTTTCCTGATTGGATTCAGAAACAGGTTCCGGGTAATGGCAGAATGGATCTGGTATTACCTGACCTTTAAAGGCAGTTTCAGGTTAATTACAGACAGGAATAAAAAGGTAGATAAAAACTCAGAAGTTGAAGAAAGTATTGGTTAAACCTATCATTCCCTATGAAACCGTCTCGTAAATAGAAGAAATAAAGTTATTCAGATATTTATTGAATTGGCCGGCATTCTCCAAATTACTTAAATGACCGGCATTTTCAACGATTTTAAGCTCGGAGTCTTTGATTTTGTTTTGCATAAACTGCCCTTTCGAAGGCGGTGTAATATTATCTTCTTCACCGACTATTATTAGAACCGGCTGTTCTATCTTAGAGAGCTTTTCACAGGTTTCGTTTCTATTAGCTAACGCATGAAGAGTATCAGTGAGTGATTGTACGGACATCTCCCGGATCATTTTTTTAACAGACTCAACTTCATCTTTTTTGCTCTGAAGGGATACAGGCATGAATAGATTTTTCAGGTTGTTCTCCGCATACTCCTTTAAGCCGGATTTCTTGATGTGATCAATATCACTCATTCGTTTTTCTTTTACTTCAGGAGTATCGACATTGCATTGGGTATCACATAAAATCAATGCGCCAAATTTGGCAGGAGATTTTTGAATCGCATGTAACGCAATGTATCCTCCCATTGAAAGTCCACATAAAACACATTTCTTAATATCTAGTTCATCCATGAGTCTGAATAAATCATCTGCAAATAATTCGATAGAAAATCTTTCTGAGCCGGCCTCTGACTCTCCATGACCACGGATATCATAAGTAATTACTCGGTAGTTCTTCTCAAGTGCTTCTACCTGTGAACTCCACATAGTTTTATTCAAGGGAAAGCCATGAACAAATATGATTACGGGTGAATCAGCCCGTCCATCATCAGTATAACTTACACGAAGACCGTTTATGTCTGCTATGAGTGACTTTCCTAGGTTACGCATGGATTGATCATTGGATTTTTCTACCGAAATATTATCTGACATATCATTTACCCATTAATAATTTAAAAGCATTCTTATTTATAAAATAGGCTTGGTGAATCCGATCTTTATTACAAAAGTTTTCATATAAGTTATAATATTCTTTAGCTCTTCATTAAATCAGTGTTTAAAATTGACATGAGAATTTATATTTACTAAGATTAATAAATCAGACGAGAGAAAGTCATAATCAGTAAGTAAAGAGAGGTCAATTTTAAATCTGTTCATTAGTCAATTAGCTTCTTTTATCAACGATTCGAAATGGCTGACGATTTTATTAATTGATGAAAAGAGGGTAGTTATGAGCAAGCAGAGGATAGATAGTTCACTGATGCAATACATACATGTTCTCATTGTGACAATTTTAGTTGCCGGAACATGGATTCTTTTTTCAGCAGAATTTAATCCACAGGAAGCCATTGCAGCAATAGTTGCAGGCTTGGCTACGGGAATGGGTGGCTATGTTCTCCGTAAACAAACCAGGCATAAAATATTCGGCTTTAGATTGTGGCTCAAACATCTTCCCCGTTTTTTTGCAGGAGGTTTAACCGATTGCTGGGTCTTAACAAAAATGTTATTTCGCATGGTGGCTGGATATCCATCAAGAAGTACATTCAAAAAAATACCTTTCGATACCGGAGTTGGCAAACCCGTTGATACCGGCCGTCTTGTATTAGCAACGTATGGTATAACATTACAGCCAAATAGTTACGTGGTGGGGTTTAACAAAGATCGTGATGAAATGCTTATTCATCTTCTAGACCCTAATCATGAGAGGCCAATCAAAGAAGATATCAGGAGGCCGTCATGAATATTTTTTTACTTACTTCACTAATATTGGTGATTTCATTTATTCCGGCAATCATTGCTACAATAAGAGGAGACGCTATCGACCGGCTGATAGGAATGTCGCTTGGTGGAATTATTTCTACTCTATGTCTCATCACATTAGCAGTTGGAACCGGCCGTTCTATTTATATTGATGTTGCCCTTACTGTAGCATTCCTTTCATTTTCAGGCACGATTGCATTTGCCCGTTTTCTTGAGAGGTGGCTATGATCTGGATTATATCAATACTACTCTTTTTAGCTGTATTTGCATCTTTAGTATCATCACTAGGTATTCTATTAGCAAAAGACTCCTTTGAAAGGCTCCATTTCCTTGGGCCTATAACGTTACTGGGAAGCATAGCAATTCTTCTGGCAGTTTTTACTCAGGAAGGCTTTACTATTATTACCGGAAAAACCGCAGTTACAATATTGGTTCTGCTGTCAACAGGGCCGGTACTTACACATTCAATTGCCCGCGCCGCAGTAATTAGGGGAGATGCAAAACGGTTGCGTGGCGAAGAGTGGGAGGTTTCAGAATGAGAACTCTATTAGTGATTAACCTTTTGGTCGTTGTTATAGCCGCAACCGCTGTAGTATTTACAAGAAATACCACCTACCAGGCTATTATCCTCAGTTTATATGGCTTTATACTTGCAGCACTTTTTTTAATTCTTCATTCACCTGACGTGGCTATGGCTCAGGGAGTTGTAAATGGAATAATCATTCCGCTTATAATTCTATTATCACTGGCAAAAGTACGTGAACGGGAGGAGATAAAATGAGCATGTCAATCCGCAAGTTTATTGCTGCAATATCAGCCATTATACTTGGGGTGTTACTAGCAATTGGCATGTTTTATATGCCGGCTGCAGATGATGAAATTGCAGCCTATGGTTTGCTGCTTGCTGATCTGTCTGTAGATGAAAGAAATTCTATGAATACAGTTTCGGGTGTTCTGTTCGACCTGCGGGCCTTAGATACACTTGGTGAACTAATCGCACTTTTTACTGTTTCTGCCGGAATGAATATCATCTTGCGCAAAGTTTCGAAAGAGAAGTTTCGAGATAAACGACTGTTGTCGCGTAAAAGCCGGCCTGCGGTTAAGGTGAGTGATACAATTCGATCCCTTTGCCTGGCACTCGC
>PWFZ01000328.1 GCA_003555185.1 Balneolaceae bacterium
CAGCAGAACAACAGTTCTAAAGTCTTCAGGAATTTCGTCTAATGCTCTAGTAATATCATCATCAATCAGCTCCCGATACATTGTATCTTCGAGATCTGAAGAATTCGTGCGTTCTGCTCTTATTGTTTCGTAAAAAGTAGCTACTTCATCATAATCTACTTCCTGTGGCCTTTTTGACTTTTTACGGTAGTTGTTGATATAAGAATTCTTAAGAATCCGAAACAACCAGGCTTTAGCGTTTGTGCCTTTTTCGTAACTGCTAAAAAAGCGATACGCTTTTACAATAGTATCCTGTACCAAATCTTCAGCATCATTTGGGTCGGTTGTAAGTCGCAAGCCGAAATTATAAAGCGCATCCAAGTGAGGAATGATCTCATCATTGAAGTTGGCTTGCTTGCGTAATTCTTTTTTAGTCAGTTCTGGCATCCCATTTTTTTAAGTCAGAACGAGTAGAAAATTCTGTTTTGTTGAACATTAATTGAATTTTCAACCAAATCGTTCGTGAAATCACTTGATAATATAGTTTTAAAACTCTTTAGCAGCTAATTGATACTGTCGATGTATGTTGTAGGTTTTATTGATTGTGAATTTAGTTAACGTCCGAGAACTACAATTATATCATACAGAGCATGGGTCCACGCTGCACAACCAAAACCTCTTTTAACATAAATAAGATTTAGTCCTAAGCCAAACAAAAACCTAAATAAAAAAGACCTTAAAGACCATATATCGCCAAATTCTCCCACATAATGGACTCCACTAAATATCAAAGCTGCTATAATTACAGACCAGGCATAAGGAGTGAATTTACCCCTGAATAGTTTGTTGAATAAATAGAATAAAAAAGATACCAGGATTACTCTAAAGAAGAGTTCTTCATAGAGTCCTGCTCCCAGGGATAATGCGAATAATTGTAATTTTGATAATTCATTCAGGGCTCCACCGGATGATAGGTTGAACATCAATCCCAGCAGTGAATTTATGACAATTGCTATGAAGATGGCATAGATCAGGCTTTCTAAAATCATCCACCCGAAATAACGGATCTTTAAATTTCTCAACTGATCTCTTTTTTTATAAACGATGACTGCTCCGGCAACAGCTGCTACTAAGAAAGTGAAAGAAAGGGCGTCAAGTCCAAACATTGTAAATAAAAGAGAAAACCATATATCCACAGATATTCGCACAATATATTCCTGATCCGGTTGTGAAATACGAATCAGAATTTCGTAAAGTATCAGCAGTGGTAACGCAAAAAAATAGCTGTAGAGAATCCCTTTTGATTGATTGAAATAGCTACTGATGGGTTGGGTAATTGAGCTCACTTAGTTATCAAGAAATATTGCCACTTCAGCACTGCTTCGGGATGGAAACTGCAGCATTTCGTAAGCTTTTTGAGAAATTTTAAGTCCGTTACCTGAAAAGCGGTCGTTAATTTTAACGTATAACCCAATTCCGTTATCAGGATTTTCAATATAAATTACACTGCCAAGCGACATATTTGAATGTGCAGCTGTAAGTTGATCAGGATTGTAAAGTTCTCCGCTCGTGGTAGGATTTGCAACATCATTTTGGCTGTAAACTGTTACTGGAACTTTACCTAAATTCTCAAGTGAGGCTCTTTTTTTATAAGGATTATCAAAAAATCTGGATGTTGGTAAAAGAACCGTAATTCGCTGGCCGTTAGAAATTCCTGATAAATCAATATCGGGATTAAGAGCTTTTAATTCACTTTCTCTCATCTGAAATCGGTCCATTAAGTCACCGGCTGATTCGCCTCGTTCAACCCGGTGATTTACAAATTTCCCCTGTGGTGTAGATTCCTCCGCACTTTCTGCAATTGATGGAGCAGATTGTGTAGTCCGTACAACCAGGCGCTGGCCAACACTTAATTGATCGTTCTGAAGATCATTCAGCGTACGAAGTTCTGATACACTCATATTGTGTTCACGGGCTATATGGTTTAAGGTATCTCCACTTCGAACAGTATAATTGGTACTCGATTCAAGGCCATCTCTATCCCTAACAATAGATTCTCTGTCAATTTCACGCAGCTCTGTTTCGGTTGGCGGACTAGTTTCTTCTGCTGTATCCATGCCACTCTCATCACTACTATCGGCATCATAAATAACCAATTCCTGCCCTACGTTTAAATTGTAATCATCGAGCCCGTTCCAGGCTTGAAGCTCCGCAATGGTTGCATCATATTGACGGGAAATGGCGAATAGTGTCTCACCCTGCTGAACGGTGTGTATTTTAGCATCTTCTCTCATCGGAGGCCCGATTTTTAGCTCCATTCCGGGCGATAAATTATCGGATTGGAGTTGGTTCCATCTGCGGATGTCACCTACAGGCAGGTTATACTCCCGCGCAATTGAAAAGAGAGATTCCCCGGATTGAACAATATGTGTGTCACCGGCTTCTTGAGCTTGAGTAAGCTGTGGTATAATTGTAAGTAAAACAATAGTACTTATAAAAAGAGGGAATAAGCGTTTTAGCATGTTTTAGTCCGTGTCGGATTCATAGCGTAATTGTTCGATGGCATCCATGAGCTCTGATTTACTATGTTGATCGCCTTTTTTTGTGGCGACATCAACCCCATCTTTAAAAATTTGCATGGCCTGGTCAAACTTTTCCAGTGACTGATAAAGTTTGCCAAGATGGTAGTAAACGCCCAGGTAGTCAGAATCTTGTTTCAGCACCGATTCAAATAAGAGTCGGGCTTTATCTACGTCATTTCTTTTTAGTAGTTCCAGTGCGAGCGCAAATTTTGAAAAAAGATCATTCGGATCATTTTGCAAATTTGTTACGAGTATCCGGATATTTTTATTTGAATCACTCATTATGAGAGTTCATTCTTAAATCGTGATTTAATCTCTTCCATAGAGTCGCCGCCAAATTTCTCCAGAATGGCATTTGCCAATACAGGGGCAATAACACTTTCGGCAACCACTACGGCTCTGGGTAAAGCACAAACATCAGACCGCTCGTAGCGTGTATCTTGTTCTTCTTTTGTTTCCAGGTCAGCAGTTTTCAGCGGTTTGATCATTGTCGGAATAGGTTTCATCACACCGCGAATAATTACAGGCATTCCTGTCGTCATTCCACCTTCAATTCCACCTGCACGATTTGTTTTTCTTGAGAACCTGTTTTCGTATACAATTTCATCGTGTACTTCATGGCCACGGCTGCGGCCCGCCTCAAAGCCAAGCCCGATTTCTACTCCTTTCATGGCCTGGGTACTTACAATAGCCTGTGCAAGCTGCCCGTCAATTTTTCGATCCCAGTGTACATAACTGCCAAGCCCGGCGGGTAGACCGGTAACCAGTATTTCATAAATACCCCCCAGTGATGTCCCTTCTTTTCGTCGGTGTTTAATCTCTTCACGCATTGCAGCACCTAACTTTTCATTGAGGCATCGAACATCTGACTCATCTGCATTTTTATAAATGGATTCCGCCCCGTCTTTAAGAAAGGGGTCTGCCTTGGCACGTATCTGTTCCCAGGAGTCGTACCCGACAGATCCAATTTGAAGCACATGACCGCCGATTTCAATCCCCAAATCGAGCAAAAACTTTCTGGCTACGGAGCAGCAGGCAACTCTCATTGCTGTTTCTCTTGCGCTTGATCGTTCAATTACTGAACGAATATCATCAAACCCGTATTTTTGAGTGCCAACGAGGTCGGCATGTCCCGGCCGGGGCAGGGTAATTTTTTCTACATTGCCGCGTTCCCCTTCCTTAGCCATTACTACAGGCCAGTTACTATCGTCTTTTTCATAGGCACGGTTTGGCATGGTAAGGGCAATAGGCGCCCCGGTAGTGCGTTCAAACCTGACTCCTGACTGGATGTTTGCGCGATCTTTTTCAAAGGCCATGCGACCGCCGCGACCATATCCCTGCTGTCGCCTTACCAAATGTTGTTCAATATAATCTTCGTTAATTGTAAGTCC
>PWFZ01000154.1 GCA_003555185.1 Balneolaceae bacterium
CGGTAAGGACAGCCAAATACCAGGGCACAATCGTTTTTATAATCCTGCTCAAACAACTCCTGTATCATTCCGCGAAATGGGGCAATCCCGGTACCGGTAGCAAAAAAGAGATAGTTAAAATCCTGTGCATTTTCAGGTAACAGAAAGCGACGACCACTGGGGCCGGTCATTTGCACTTTATCGCCCGGTTTTAAATCAGACAGATAGTTGGATGCAATTCCCAGATAGATTTTATTCTCCAACTCCTCAATAGTCCTTTTTACCGTTGTGGAAATCAGGTGTTTTTTCCCATGCTCACCCGCCGTTGGCGACGATACAGAATACAATCGTAATTTATGCGGACGACCCTTTTCATTTTCTCCCGGCGGCAGAATTCCGATAGATTGTCCTACCCTGATGTTACTTTCCAATTTTGTGCCGGCAATATTAAATGTAATATGCCGAACAATGTTAGGGCTCGATTCTTTTGTTACGATGTAATTCTCAACAACCTCAACCTCTACAGGTTCTTTGGGTGAATAGATGTTTAAGTCAACTTCCGGAAGTTTTATTTCTGACATATATCTTGAATTATGTGCTGTAGATTTAAATTGTTGCCTGAGAAAATCAAGCCGTTAAAATAACGTGATAACTCACCAAAATCATTTCTTTGCTAATGGAAAATCAATAATTGAATCAATATAATCTGCCGAGCGATCAATCGTATGCGAAGCGATCAACACAATAGCGTTATTTTTCTTTGCTTCAATTAACATATCCATGACAATTTCGCGGGTTGATGTATCCAGTCCCCGCATGGGCTCATCCAAAATTAACAGTTCCGGTTCGATGATAAACGCCGCCGCTATCTGTGTCTTCTTTTTCATCCCTGTGGAATATGTACCAATTTGTTGATCTCTATCCTCCATCAGTGATAATTTATCAAGCAAACGATTGATTTTATGGAGCGACTCATCACTCCACTTTCCTCTGCTGCGAATAACCCATTCCAGCAATTCTACTGCAGAAAGATGCATTGGCAAACTCTCTTCATCATGAACCAATCCCACATTCTTTAAATAGTTCTGAGGATCTTTATGAATATCAATATCTCTGTATTTCACCGTACCACCGGTTGGATAAGAGTTCACAGAAAGCAGGCGCAAAAATGTGGTTTTACCAGAACCATTGGGTCCAATTAACCCGATAAACTCTCCCGGCTCAAACGTATAATTCACTGATGAGAAAATAATTTTTCCCGCCCGAAACTGCTTTGATATGTTTTCCAGTTTTAACATTTGATCAATTATAAGATTTTCTTTTTTGAAACAGACTTCCTGCCAAAGAAACCATAAACCCGGACACAATATAAGTGCCCAAAATCAATAGCTGACTTTCGAATGATGGATAACCAAAAAGCAATGAATTTACATATACACTAACTGCGAGTAGCAATATCCAGCGAAACTGCATCCAAAAGCGGGATAAGATCCAGTTTGTTGTTGAGCCAACCCAGTTCTGCCACCAAACGGGCGCAAATTCCGGAAGCATGGAAATCACGATTACAGCGTGATGAATCAGCGCAAACAGTAACCAAAGAGAAACCATTGTATCAGCACCGGGTCGCTGGTAAGAGATAAACCATACCAGCAGATGACCGAGCATTAACACACGCCCAGCCGGAAATTTTCGATCGAGCTGTAATAACAATGCCCACACCTGACTTTTCAGCGGCTTTGGCACCCACCACAACTGATGAACCTGTACTTTCTCTTTCTCCTCTTTACCCTGAATGGTCACACCAAAGAATTCGCGAAAAAAAGCATTGGTGGCATAATAGTATTGGTGAATTGAACTCCGGGTTTTTCGGTACGAGAGAAGCCCTGCAATCAGTACCAGTACCGCAGGAATTAATTCTGGTACAGATCCAAAATTATTATAAAGTACGGCTCCGATTGAAACAGCAATCATCCCCACTGATGTAATCAAAACGGTATTTACTAAGCTTGGGATAGCTCCCGGATCAAGAGGATACTTTAAATAGTCCGCAAATTTTTGTCGCATTTCCCGGCCTTTTTCAGACTCCTTCCAAAATTGGGAATCTATTCCGCTACGTGTATAACGGCTTACCCCTAACAGATAGAGTCCAAAAAAGGTAAAAACCCCCACTCCCAGGTAGGTAAATTTGGTTAACAAGTTCGATAAAGGTGAGTTCAAGTCACCGAAGCAGATCACAAGAATCAACAGTAGTATCCCTTTTCCTAATATCGACGAGCGCTGAAATATATGACTGCCTATTCCTTTTCCGGATACATTTCCCAACTGCAGGGTTGAGGAATGTGGATCAGGAAACAGAAGGAATGGAATAGAAAAGGCAATCAGTCCGGCTATAAAAAACAGGAACATTCTCAACGCAACAACTCTTTCGGAAATGGGTTCCGTTCCTACCCAAAACAAACCGATAGCTACAATAATCACAGAAATGATTATCTGACTTAGTAAAGATCTATTTATCAGTTTTGAATGTATGATTCTGTTTCTTTGTTTAGCCTTAAGCGCAAGCGATCAAATATAAGGTAGTTCGAATACAAATTCGTCCATCTTTTACGATCGCCTGCTTAATAGCACTACGTGAATTGTAGCTGACTAACCCTTAAGTTGGAATGGTGCAGTGAAGCGTATGTTCGTACGCTGATCGAGCTATTTTGACTTCAACACAGCATACACCCCCATTTCACTGCGAGGGAATTGCTACGCTCGGAGTGCCAGATTCAACCTGACTCAAATCGGTGTTATTCAATTGTGACACAAACTCAGTAAAATCAATGATAATGTCATCTTTTTGTAATTATCCGTGAAGAATTCGGGTAAACTTTTTTGATGCATCTTTCATATATTGCCACTGTATAAAAAAGCGGTTCCAAAACGATCATTTGAAATTAATAAGCTTTATGAAATTCTACGTTTGCATAAAACAAGTACCTGACGTTTACGCCCCACTTCAAATTAAAGACGGTCAGCTCGTGCAAGACGCTGACAGAAATGTACTTAACGCCTATGATGCTTCCGCACTGGAAGAAGCCTTAGTGTTAAAAGAGGCTCACGGCGGCGAAGTAGAAGTTGTTTTGGTCGGTCCCGAAAAAGGAAAAGAGACAATTCGAAAAGGTCTTGCAATGGGCGCCGACAAAGGAACACACATTGTTACGACCGGGGAAGAAAACTTTGACTCGTTTGTATATGCCAATCTGCTGGCGAGCTTTTTTAAAGATAAGGAGTACGATTTCATCTCTTGTGGAAAGCAGTCACAGGATACCGATGCCGGACTAACAGGCAGTATGCTTGCCGAGCTTCTGGACCTGCCCTTTGCCACAAACGCCGTTGGTCTTGCCTACGAAGAAGGCCAGCTGATTGTGAAGAGACAAGGTGATATGGGACAGGAAATTATCGCCCTCCCTTCACCGGGACTCGTTACCTGCTCCAATGATATGAATGACCCGCGAATTCCAAGTTTGAAAGGAATTATGCAGTCTAAGCGGAAGCCGGTTGAGTCTGTTTCTATTGATGATTTAGAAATTGATGGATCCATCACATCAAAAACAAAAGTACTGGGCTTTGAAGAGAAATCAATGCGTGAGCCGGGCAAAAAATATGAAGGCGAGCCGGAAGATATCGCACGCGAAGTTGCCCAGCTATTGGATTCACAAGAGAATCTTGTCTAATTACCCATTCTAAAAAATTAAACTGAAAGAATTTTATGAGTACTCTACTTACCTACATCTCTGTAAATGACGGCAAAATCAAACGTTCGTCACTTGAAGTTCTGTCGCGATGCAACGAGTTGGCAGAAGCCAGCGGACAATCATCTGCAGCATTGGTTGTTGATGCGAATGCAGAACAATATGTTGATCAGCTAAAAAACTACGGGGTTTCTACTGTTTATTTGATTTAGGATCCCATCTTTAAAAACC
>PWFZ01000163.1 GCA_003555185.1 Balneolaceae bacterium
GATGATTCCAGAAAACCGAGATAAACCCCGCCGACAACCACCGATAAGAGTATCACATGAAATGAGTAGGCCGGAAAGAGGGCCAGGGCGATATAGAAGAGCGCTACACCGATTAAAATCACTCCGAAAAGTTTTTTGACCCAGATCATCCAGTTTCCTGATTGAGGAAGTTTTTGAAGCGTACCGCTGAATGTCCCCAAAATGAGATATGGTATACCTAATCCAAGAGCCATTACAAAGAATGCGAAGAATCCGAATAATGGACTCCCCTGGCTGCCTACAAAAGCAAGAAGTGCTATAATCGGCGGACCGATACACGGAGCGGCAAACACACCTACGAGCAGCCCGGAAAGGAAGAGACCGGCGTGTCCGGCTATCTGCTGAGTTTTGCCCATTTTTTGCATCAGCCAGGCCGGCGGCTGTAGTTCATACAGGCCAAACATACTCAGCGACAACAAGAGCAAAAGTAATCCGATCGATGCCAATACTACCGGGCTTTGCAGCCAGCTGCCAAAAAGGCTTCCTGTGTATGCGGCAAAGACTCCGAGCAGACTGTACATCGAAACAATACCGAGCACATATACGAGTGCGCCTTTAAACCTGCCACCCACATTAAGATTCTGATTTCCTGAAAAAAGAGATACCGTAACAGACATCATGGGATAGACACATGGAGTCAGGTTAAGGGCAAGTCCGATCAAGAATAAACCGGCAAAAGCCCATAAAAAACCCCGCTCACTGAACATGTCTTCAATCTGATTCCCATCTGACGAAAAGGATTCAAAAGCTCCATCTTCTTTCAGTCTGTCTATTCGGTCCGCATGTTCAGATAATATTGTTTCTTCTCCAATCTGAATGGTAAACTCCACATCTGCCGTGGCCGGAGCCAGGCACACCGAGTCGCTGCAAGCCTGAAGCTGTAGCTCTCCGCTTACCTGATATTCACCCGGCGGCAGATCGCCTGATGTCATCATTTTCAGCAGAATCGGAGCTTTCCCCTCGTAAACTTCAAGCTCATCTCCTGCAAAATCGAATTCGTACTGAATTGGTTTGGGGTACTGAATATCGGAGACCATTGCGAAATCGCCGGCCTCTATACTCAGTTCCACACCAATCAGATAATCGAGCGTGGGCGAATTTGCATTCAGATGCCAGCCATCCTCTATATCCATCAAAACAACAAATACGGCTTCATCACCGCTTTGTACTAAATCCTGTTTTGACAGCACATTCAGCTCCACCCTGTCGAGAGTGGATTCCATCGACCCGCCACCACCTTCCATAAAATTCTGCGCAAGAGCAACATTGTGCAGAAAAGAGAAGGCAAGGAGCAGGGTTAGTATCAGCGTGTGTTTTTTAAAGAACCTCATTCTCTCCTCCGTTTACTTCTTGTTCGGCAATCTCTTCAAGCAGAGGCTGGAGCATATCTTTCGTTACCATGCCGGGCAGCATGTATTCTACTTCTCCCCGACGGTTAATGATGAAACTCATCGGAATCCCCCTAACCGGCCCGTATTCGGTGACCCCAATGCCGTTGTCTACCATAATCGGGTAGTTGATTTCAAACTCCTCGGCGAAGGGACGAACCACCTCCCAGCCTTCACGATCTGTTGCGACACCCACAAACAGCACACCATCTTCCTCCATCTCTTCCTGAATTTCCATGAAATCCGGGATTTCTTCCCTGCATGGCAGGCACCAGGTGGCCCAGATATTGAGTAAAATCACTTTCCCTTCATAATCGGAAAGCGTAAAGTTTGAACCGTCCAGGGTTTCGAGAGTAAAATCCGGGGCATCAGGTAAGTTTATATCCTGCTCCGCCTCCGCCGTACCGGGAATCGGGGCACGGGAACCGATTTCATAATCCCCGTCACAGGATGTTAAAGTTATTGCTGTAATAAAAAGTGAAATAATGAAAGTAAATCGAATGACAGTGTTTTTCATAACAATTTAATCGCTGTTTGATGAGTGCATACCGCAATTTCACAAAACCATATCGGCAAAACCGGATATAACTTTCCATGAATACAGTATGCAGAGAGTTAGATAGATTTAAAGAAAAGAGAAGGAAATCTATCCTAAGCGGGGAGGATCAGCGATTAGATCCACAAAGAGTTGAGAGGATAATAACAGTACAGAGTTGCTGAGCAGAATTTTCGATTCCGCACGATGCAATTCAGTGGCATCGGTTGTCAATAGTTGAAGGCTGGAATGGCAGTTGCTCGTAAGAAGCGCGTTTGAATTTCGGTCCGGATAGTCATCCTGATCTTGATCAATCTCACGGGGTGCATTGAAGTTGTCACCGGATTGGACAAAACCGGACTTGCAGTAGACAGACTCTCCTGTGGCAGGCATCTGAACACCGGACAGGTGGAACAGGCTATAAGCCGCCGTCGCAGATTCGGTTACAAACGAACCCGTAAATACGAGCAGTAAGAATAGTCCGATATGTTTTGAGAAATGGATCAAAAAGAGTGATTAGTCATTTTCGCTAAAGTGATTGAATATACCCATTCTTCAGGGGTGATGCGAAGCAAATTTAATTGGTTACTCAAATATTTTGGGTGTGATTCAGGCATTTATTTACTGGAAACGCAAGCATTATAAATCACAGAAGTATCTAAGTTGTTTAACTAGAAAAGGTTCCATTCTGTATCATCCATGCCTGCTTACTCCACCGCATCCACATCTACATTTATCCGAACTGCACTTGCTCCCTTGGGTTTGCTCGTATCAAATCTATCAAAAACACGATTCAGGAGGTCTTCAATGGCTGTGGCGCGATAGGCCTTATTAAGTTTGATATTTGCTTCCCACTGGTACTGACCATTCATCCACTCGATCACGGATGGGGATGGCCCCGATACACCATTCACCCCAAGTTCGGCGCGAAGTGCTTCGCAAAATGCCTCAGCTACCCGTTGTACCTTCCCTTCGTAATTGCACTTAAATTGGAATACAATCATCCGTGAAAATGGTGGGAATTGTAGCATTTCCCGGTCAGCCAGTTCAGCCCGCGAAAAGGATTTAAAGTCATGGGTCCGGGCATGTTTTATGGCGGGATGGTCCGGCTTCCATGTCTGAACAAAAACTTTACCCGGTTTTTCGGCACGTCCCGCCCGACCGGCAACCTGACTCAACAGCTGAAACATCCGCTCGCCGGACCGAAATGAGGGAAACGCCAGTTCTGTATCAGCATTTATTACGCCCACAACCGTCACATTGGGAAAGTTAAGTCCTTTGGCGACGATCTGTGTACCAATCAGAATATCAGCGCCGCCACTTAAAAACTGATCGTAAATTTTTTGATGTCCATGTTTACCCGATGTTGTATCGCGATCCATTCGCAGCACCCGTGCGTCCGGAAACAGCTCGATGATCTCCTCCTCCACCTGCTGGGTTCCGCTCCCTTTAGTTTTCAGGTTTGTTGATTGACACATCTCACATTTCGAGTCTGCCCTGCGCGAATAACCGCTGTAATGGCAAAGTAAAATATTCTTCTTTTTGTGATAGGTGAGGCTCGTTGAACTTTCGGGGCTTTGCGGAATATGCCCGCAGTTTTCGCACTGCAGGTAGGATGCAAACCCCCGGCGATTGAACAACAAAATAACCTGTTCTTTTCGATTCAAAGCCCCTTTTACTTCATTAAACAACTCTATTGTCAGCGGGCCTTTCATCGCTGACTTGTACTCCAGCATATTCAAAATCTGAACCGTAGGCATCGTTCCGGTTGGCCTAAGCGACAAATGCAGCAGCGAATGTTTTTCATCTTTCACCGCCTGAACTGAAACCATTCCCGGGGTTGCCGAACCCAGAACCGTAACGGCATTTTCCATGTAAGATCTCATAATTGCCACGTCACGCGCATTGTATCGGGGAGATGGATCGTACTGCTTATAAGACGTATCGTGTTCTTCATCCACGACGATCAGTCCGA
>PWFZ01000026.1 GCA_003555185.1 Balneolaceae bacterium
AAGACCAAATAGTCCGTACAGGGCAAGAGCAAGCAGTTCGGATCCTTTTACAGATCGCCACCAGAGCGTAGCATTTAATTTGAGAAAAAGTTTAAACAAAGAGCCTCATTTAAAAGTCATTCCAGAGCTGGATCAAAATCCGTTTTCGAAAACCAACGGCAAGAAGATCCATGTTAATCCAAATATAGGTACTGATTGCACCAATTAATCCTGTCATGATCCAGGTGCGGTAAATGTCCAATTCGTCGAGCGGTACAAAAACCGAATATCCCAGCACAAAAATTATCATGGAGATGGTAAACGTTACTTTTTGTGGAATAATGGGATGTTTGTAACTAAACGTACTGTATCGGGCTGTTTCATATTGATAAAATGAACTCCACAGAAAAAAGAGCATAAAACACAGGAAAAAGAAAGTGTTGGCTATATATATACTGAATACTGTGCCAAAATCGGGCAGGTATAGCAGTTCAAAAATGGTAATTCCATAAAAAATAAATAACGGTATGGTAATAATGCCCAGAAACCTTTCTTTCAATTGCTTTTCGAAAGGGATGGGCAGCTGACGATGGAGCAACATTTCGCGATGTTCATAACCAAACATATTAGCCATGCCCATGGCTAATAGAGCTACAGGTATAGCTGCAAGCATTGTCGGAACTAAAATATCGGTGATGATACCAAAATCGATATATAGCAATATGGGAATGTACACCGCCGGGATTATCAATACGGCTACCAGTTGCAACTTATTGTATGGATGGATGATTACATAATAAAAATATTTTCCGGCATTTGGCCCCAGCACTTTTTTAAGAAATATCCACAGTTTACTCACATTTTGCTGTGTCTTACTGATAAACGGATTTAGAAGTCCCGATAGTGTTTTGTAGTAGTGATCTCGGAAAACGAGAAAGGTTAACAAAACAATAAAAAACAGCAGTACAGATGAGAGAATCCATTCGTGATGATAGGTTGCCGATTGAAACAGTAAGCCACCCGGAAGCCAATATAGAACATCCATTATCTGGGTAAGTTCAATGGCTACATTTTGTAGAATGTATTGCGTTTGCCTTGAAGCAACAGCTAAAATAGTTCCTACTCCTATGATGACAAATAAAGCGCTGAGTATCATCGTTCGGAAACGTCTTTCTACGAGCTTTAAGAAACGCTGTTTAATAGAGAAAATAATTGCATAGTTGAGTAATACAGCACAAACAAGAGTGGGGATATTCCAAAGGCTATCTATTTGAACCCCTAAAAACACTAACCATGTTAGGTTATAAATGATGTTTACCGGATGATAAAGGCTCATTAAGTTCAGGTGCCAGGCAAGTTTTCCTGACGGGTACCCAAAACCCAGAAGCTTACGGTTCTCCTCAATATTAAGCAGACGTGTACTCGTAAAGGAAAAGTGCATGATCCAAAAAACATTGGCAAACGTAAGCAGAATAACTTGATGTACTTCGGGAGTAAGCCAGGGAAGATCAATTTGGAAGTCGGCTGTACTATCCAAAAATACAACGACCAATGCAGTACCCATGATGTTAAAAAACATGCCGAGTAGAAAAATAGAGTACCCTATAAACAAAGCTGTTTGCAGGCCTGTAAGGCGGCCTAAAAACAGTTTCCAATTTAAATAGAGTAGCTTAGAAAGCATGGATAGACATCAAAAATATTGCTGAATTGGAACTTATAAAAAAGAGCCTTTATAAAAAGGCTCTTTTATAATACGAATAATAAGTCTTATACAGATTAAAACATGATTCCTGCGGTAATTGAGAGAGCTCTGTTTTTTGAACTCTCATCTTCAAAAACATCCACCAAACCATATCCATATCGGGTCTGGACATTGACTTTTGTTAGACCCAAATTGAAATCTACTCCTACACCGGCAATGAAGCCGAAATCAATGGATTCGGTATCATCGTCTAAGTTTATAGTTCCACTTCCAAATTCATTTTCTCCTTCAAATTCCGAGTTAAGCAGAAAACCGGCATATGGACCTATCACAAATGATGGTGAAATGGGTCCGGGAGGGCCGAGTGAAAATTTTGCTAATACCGGCACTTCCAGATAATCCAGTTTAAAGGTACCTGAAGTTCCATTAGACTCGTCCGATGATCCTTTTTGAGAATAGTATAAACCGGTTTCAACTCCAAGGGGCAAAAGCGGAAGTCCAAGGTCAATAACAAGCCCTCCAATAAATCCCGTACGGACATCTGCATCCCCGTCACTCAAATTGGCAAGATTGAGACCTCCTTTAATCCCAAAATTAACTGGACTTTGAGCCTCTGCTGTTTTGGCAAAACCTGCCAGTAAAAATAAAGCTATTGTAATAATTGATAACTTTTTCATTTTAATCATGATTTAATGAATATTTAATTATTGAGTACCGCTCTCTGTTTTTGTTACAGTTAAATGATTGCAACAGAAAAAGAAAAGGATATTTAACGTATAATAAAAAAGCCGGGCATTAACCCGGCTTCATTATAGTAAAAATTGCATAAATTTAGTTGCTTCCACCACTTGGCAAACTAATACCAAAGGTTATTGAAAACACACGGTTCTTTCCAGACCGCTCCGTAAACACATCGGCCATACCGTAATTGTACCTGGCGTCCATGGTGAAGATGGAATCCCCTACTTCAATATCGAGACCTCCACCTAAGGCAAAGCCATAATCAACTTCTTCCGTTTGATTTTCAATATTGCTACTGCCTCCAAAGAGTCCACCTGCAGCATCCTGTTCAGCTACTAAGCGATACCCCGCATAAGGTCCGGCAAAGATATTCGGTTCAACAGTCGCATTTTGGGAAAGAGCAAATTTGAAAAGTACAGGGATCTGCAAATAATCAATTCTTACTTCACTTCCATTGTTCTCCCCACCCTGCTGGCTGTAAAGTGCTTCAGGCTGAATGGAAAGTGGAGAGTCAGGAATGCCAAACTTTGCAAAGCCACCGATTGTAAATCCGGTTCGGGTATCAAAATCGCCGTTTGAAATCGTAGCAAAATTTAATCCACCTTTGACTCCGGTTTTAACAGCGTCCTGAGCCGAAATCGTCGTAAAAGCTGTTGCGAGAAAAAGAGCGGTAAACAATAGTAAAATTCGTTTCATGAGTTGTTATTTAGTTGTAATTCGTTGTTAAGCAGTGATATGTACATAACATGTCGATTTTTGTTTCTCCGAAACTGGAGGTGTTTATGACGATTCGTAATAATAAAGGTTACAGGTGATCTATAAAAGTTCTTCCAAAAACTGACCCGTGAAACTCTCTTTAATTTTTACAATATCCTCCGGTGTACCGGTTCCGACAACCTGACCACCACCAAACCCTCCTTCGGGTCCAATATCTATAATCCAGTCAGCTGATTTTATAACATCCAGATTATGTTCAATGATAATCACTGAATGTCCCTGATCAACAAGTTCGTTAAAGGATTTTAAAAGCTTAGCTATATCCTCAAAATGGAGGCCTGTCGTAGGCTCATCAAAAAAGTAGAGTGTTTCAGCAGTATTTGTTTTCGAAAGAAACTTTGCCAGCTTTACACGTTGTGCTTCTCCGCCGGAAAGCGTTGTAGCGCTTTGGCCCAGTTTTAAATACCCAAGCCCAACATCTTCAAGAGGCTGCAGTTTATTTGTAATACTTGCCTCATCCACAAAAAACTCAATGGCATCACTGATGCTCATGTCCAATACATCGTGGATACTTTTTCCGCGGTAATGAACATGAAGTACATCTTTACGGTAGCGGGTACCATTGCACTCCTCGCAGACGAGTTCAATATCCGCCATAAACTGCATCTCTATTTTCTGAACACCTTCCCCCTGGCAGCTTTCACACCGCCCGCCCGGTACGTTAAATGAAAAGTGCCCGGGAGTATACCCCATGATTTTTGACTGACGGGTTCCCGCAAA
>PWFZ01000264.1 GCA_003555185.1 Balneolaceae bacterium
CCGGCAGTACCACATCGGCGTATTTTGTGGTTTCGGTTGGGTGAAATGCATCGGCTACGACCACGAACGTTCTTTCCATCGCTTCGCGATAGGGTAAAATATTAGGCAGAGAATGGATCGGGTTTGTAGACATGATCAGGGCACAATCAACATCACCCGCATGCATCGCCTGAAATAGTGCCATGGCGTGATAACCGGGATTCGGGCTGATTGTCCCTTCCGGTATATTCCAAAGCTCTTCCATTTCGCGACGGTGTTCCGGATTGGTTACAGCCCGTCCGGTGGGGAGTGCATGCGCAAGAGCTCCTGTGTCCCGTACTCCTCCACCGGCATTCGGTTGCCCGGTCAGTGAAAAAGGTGTGGCGCCCGGCCGGCCAATTTGTTCCGTTAGCAGGTGCATCGCCATCACAAGTCGGTTGGATGCAGTACCCTGGGTCTGCTGGTTCAGTCCCATAGTCCAGAAACTCATTGTGGCCGGAGAATTTCCAAACCGAAAAGCGGCTTCCCGTATCTGTTCAGCAGATATTCCGCAGGTAGCGGCAGCTTGTTCGGGAGTATAATTTTCCAGGTTAGCCCTGAACTGCTCGAGTGTAATTTGGTTGCTCCCTTCCTGAAACCGCAGGTAGTCTTCGACCATCTCATCATCAATCAACCCGCGGCGGAAAAATTCATAAATCATAGAGTTGTACAGGGCAACATCCGTACCGGGACGAATTTGAAGGTGAAGGTCGGCTCGCTTTGCTGTGTTGGTTTTTCGAGGATCTACAACTATGATGTAGGTATCCGGCTTCGTTCGCTTTCGGTCGAGTACCCGTTCCCAGACAATGGGGTGGCAGTCGGCCATATTGGAGCCGGTAATGAAAAAACAATCGGCGTGATCGGTGTCTTCGTAACAGCCCATTGGTTCATCCGCACCAAATACACTGGTGTAACCAACCGCTGCAGAAGCCATACAGAGACGCGGATTTCCATCTACGTTGTTAGTGCCGATTCCTGCTTTGAAAAGTTTGTTTGCTGTATAACTCTCTTCTGTAAAGAGCTGTCCGCTACCATAATAGGCCACGCTATCGGGTCCTTTCTCATCAATCGCTGTATTAAACCGGGAAGCGATCAGTTCCATCGCTTCATCCCAGCTTGCGCGTTCCAGCTCTCCGTTTTTACGGATAAGCGGATAGAGAATGCGGTCTTCGGCGTACAGAATTTCACGGTTTAAAATACCTTTGATACAAAGCCTGCCGCGGTTATGGGCATCCGGATCACCTTTTACATCCACAACCAGGCCATCATTCATCCCAATCAAAACACCGCAGCCGGTACCGCAAAATCGGCAAACCCCCTGATGCCAGCTGCTGACATCAAGTACGGGCTGGCGCTCCCAGAGTTCTCCGCAACCGGACATGAGCGACCCGGTAAATACTCCTGCGGCAGATAGCGACGCCAGACGCATAAATTCCCGGCGCGACAATCCTAAATACTCATCAGAGGCTAAGTCGGGCGATTTTGATTTTTTGCTGTTCTTTTGGAGTCCGTTTTTTTTCTTAACCATTCGCTAATCTCTTTGACACAAGCATTTAAAATAATTAAGGTAGTATACTCCATGAAATAATACCTTTCAAATAACGAGGACTATTTATACTGAGTATATAGATGTATATCACTCCCAATTTACTTTAAGTTAAATATAAAATTTAATGGAGAAGGCATTCTGATGAAGGGGAATTTAGCTTTGATCAAACCAAATCCCTTCGTTTTTTACGGATGATCATATAATCAAGAATCTTAGAATATCAATAATGACCAAATCCAGTAAAACTGATAATCTTCCTGTTGAAGTCGCCCTAAAAAGAATATTGAAAGCAGTGGAACCGGTAAAGGAGACGGAGCGGATCGCATCAAAGGAGTCGGTTAACCGGGTCTTGGCAGAAAGCTTGAAAGCACAGCACGATATCCCGTCTGTTGACAACTCTGCTATGGATGGTTATCTCTTTTTAACGAGTGATCTTGATCAGGGAACGAGAACATTTAAGGTAGCCGGTGAGATCCGCCCGGAAGAAGGTTCGCCGAATAGATTAAAATCCGGCACTTGTCTGGAGATTATGACCGGGGCACCCGTTCCTGAAGGTGATTATACTGTGGTTCCCGTTGAATTGACGGAAATGCTTGATTCGGGGGTTGAGGTAAAAGAAGTTCCGAAACGCAACCCGATCCGCAAGCAGGGAGAGGGCTACAGAAAAGGCAAAGCTGTTTTAGCGGGCGGAACCTTAATCCGACCATATGAGGTTGGATTGATGATCGAATCGGGAAATATGAACTGCTCTGTGCTGAAATCGATTAACATGGCAATTCAGGTGACAGGCTCAGAAATTGATGAAGATCGAAACTCAAACGGGCCGGTACTGAACGGTTTAGTCAGCCAATGGCCCGGTACGAAAACAAAGGAGTGGCCCGTGCTTGATGATGACCCTGCTTTGGTGAAGGAGCGGATGCTCAGGCTTAAAGATTCGGCTGATGTGGTACTCACCACAGGTGGAATTTCGATGGGGAAGCACGACTATATTTTGGGAGCGATGGAGGAGCTGGGGGCTGAAGTGATCGTTAGAAAAATACAGCAGAAACCGGGAAAACCGGTGACCGTAACCAGGCTGGACAACACGATCTTTTTTCATCTGCCCGGCAACCCGATCTCATCTGTCTTTACTGCAGAGTATTATGCGCGCAAAGCAGTTTATGCGATGCTTGGCCTTGACGACAACGAATTGAAAGTGCTGACAACCGTTCAACTGGAAAATCACCGGCCGGGCAAAACGCTTTTTGTGCCGGGTAAATTGAAGCTGGATGATCAACATAGATTAACGGTGACCGGTGAAGGGGTAATGAAATCCCATTTAATGCAGCTCTACCGCGATTCAGACGTTTATGTCAGGCTTGATCCGGAGACTGAATATAAAGCCGGAGAGCCTGTCAGTGTCACTCCTTACTCCACAACCCGGTTGCTATGAGTATAGATCGAAAACTCTATATCCTTTGCGGAGGACAATCCTGCAGAATGGGTAGTGATAAGGCCCTGGCAGAATTTCATGGAAAACAGCTGCTGGATCAGCAGATAAATAAAGGGGAGCGAATTTTTGATGAGGTTGTACTGCTTAGCGGCATGAACAGTTATTCGGTAAAGAACCGCGAGATTGGCGACCGGTTCGACAATGCCGGCCCACTGTCCGGTTTGCTTGAAGCATTAAACGATGGAGTAGCGAATTCAATGAAGTATATCGCGATCATCCCTGTGGACCTGCCGGGGATATCAGAGCAAGCCATTCAGAAGTTGGCGGAGTCCATACCGGAGATTCCTGAAAATGCTATTTTATTAAATTCAGGGGAAGATCTTCAGCCGCTTGCGGGTATTTATTCTGTGGAGCTGGCAGGTGAATTAAAGCATTTTCTGGAAACAGGAAACCGGATGGTATTTGCATTTTTGAACCGGTTAAACTATTCAACTATTGAAGTGAGTCCGGATGAATTGAAAAATGTAAACAGACCTGAAGATCTGAAGTGATAATACCTATGTCCTGCTATAGATTCCGGTAGGTTACAATACGTTGCCATATTAACGCTGCGAAAATAAGAATGCTGATGAATATCAGCGCTCTGCCCACAAGTGCAGTTATAGTAGTGAATTGTAAAATAGTTGAAGTGGCCAAAATAATTAAGCCTGTATTAAATAGAATAACCATTCCCCACGCCAGAGCCACCGATCCGCGTCGTTCGCCTTTCAGCTTTTTGGGAAACATCCAGTAAGCAGTGCCCATCACAAATTGCACCAGCCAACCCCAGATTGCCAGTTCGTAGTGAAAAGGAAGCATACCCCAAATCATCGGGTGAATATCGATTGCCTTATGTGATAGAATTAATCCGCC
>PWFZ01000366.1 GCA_003555185.1 Balneolaceae bacterium
CTGGGAGTAGGGGAGTATTTTCTGGACGGGTTTTCTACAAGAGGCAAAACCTGCAAGTGCAATAGAAGCACCCATCACCCTAAGAAAACTTCTTCGGGAAACCTGATCGGTCATTTCCGATGCATCTTCTGGAAACTCGCGTTCTGCAAACTTCTGATACTCTTCGTTCTTGGCAAGCTCGTTTAAGCTTTTCCAATAATTATTTTGTTTTGTTTGATCACTCATTCTCAGCGGAAATTAAATTAGATACTGTTCTTTCGTTCAGCTTTGCAGAATTAGTAATGGCAGGCCTGACAATAGGTTGGCGCCATTATATTCTGTTTTGCAACAAGCTCAAGTCCTACTTCTTCCTGGTTTTCAACCTGATATCCCATGGTTGTTACTTCATCAACGGGACGGATATGTTTTTCAGGTTCTCTGTGGCAATCAATACACCATCCCATACTCAGAGGTTCTGCCTGATATACAACTTCCATTCTGTCAACACGCCCGTGGCAAGACTCACATCCAACGCCTACATTTACATGAGCAGAATGGTTGAAATAAGCAAAATCAGGCAGCATGTGTACTCTTACCCACTCAATGGGCTCACCGGATTCCCAGCTGTCGCGTACCGGTTCAAGCTTATCGCTGTCAGTTTTAATTTGATTATGGCAGTTCATACAGGTCTGAGTTGCCGGAATGTTGGCGTACTTAGATTCAGTAACCTGAGTATGGCAGTATTGGCAGTCCATACCCAATTGTCCGACGTGTACCTGATGGCTAAATGGAACAGGCTGTTCCGGTGCATAGCCTACCTGGGTGAATTCCGGTGAGAAAAAGTACCAAACGCCAAACACAACAGCGTTCAATAAAATAATCGTACAAATCAATAATCGTCGTGGTGCTTCATTCGCCCACTTTGGAAAAATCTGAGCCATATATATGGAGTATAATTACCAGTTGCTATTAAATATAGTTGGCAGCTTCAAGAGTGCCTGAATGTACCGAAAAAAATGTAACGAATACACCCGGGTATTATCTTGTAATGAATTTAAACTCATTCTAAATAAGGAGACTTTTTATTCGTTGCCTTATTTAAGCAAATGCAATTTAAGATAGGACAGATCGAATAAAGTTGCTCAAAAATCCCCCTAATTTTTTCAGGTAACTACAGCTGTTGTAAAAGGATGAATTGATTTAATGTTAATCTATAATGAAAGATGCTGGTTAGGAGGGATTTAGGAATGATGTTGAAAATAGACTTCAGTATTTACTGATGTAAGTTGAAAACGTTGTCATAATTTTCAGGGTTTTTTGATAGAAATATATCAATGTAAATTTGTAATTTTGAGAATGATCAGCTCACCGGCACATCAATATTTGGTTTATATCTCAACACATAATTTAAAGCCAGTCTGAGCCCTCGGCTAAAAATAAATTTCGAGTTTAAGAACAAAGCATGGATCCTTCATTAGATAAGCAAATCACAGTAAAATTTTTAAAAGAAATAAGTGTCGCAAAAGTTATAGGAGTGATCTTACTGGTAAGTATAGCTGCATTTTTATTTCTAATATGGCTTTTGTATTTCAAAGAGACTGCTGAAACCACAGCCAGTTGGGTTGATCAATTACCTGCCTTAAACGCGCTATTAAACAGCGCCAGTACATGTTTCATTATAGCCGGTTTTGTGGCTATCAAAAAGAAGAAGTATGTAACACATATGAAGTTAATGCTTACTGCATTTGTAACATCATCGCTGTTCTTGATCAGTTATCTGCTATATCACAACTTTGTAGGACACACACCATTTCCGGGTGAGGGTATTATTCGTCCGATTTATTTTACGATTTTAATATCCCACATTATCCTCTCAGCGTTTGTTGTTCCCTTAGTGCTCACCAGCTATTACTTTGCATTCGCAGGGAAGTTTAAAACGCATCGTAAAGTTTCAAGATGGACCTTTCCAATCTGGCTCTATGTATCTATCACCGGGGTGGTGATCTTCTTTGTTTTAAATGCTTACGTTTAAATAGGGATTCGACAAAAACTACTGTCCCACAGGTATGAATAAGAGATGGTATAGCTTACCGGATGTTCAATGACAATCGGGAGATATACCAAGAGTATATCTCCTGATTATAAAGTGACTTATTTGTGACAGAAACGTGATCTTAGAAATGATAATTGTATCTAGTTTGGAAAAGTGATTATCAGACTTTCTAAAAGTCCTGTATAAAGTCATGTTTAACTAGTATAAATCAATTGTAAAGTAATGAAAACAACTCTGACACTTTTATTAATTACGCTGTTTGCATTCTCTTTTAACGCAATAGAGCATAAAGAACTAACCTCAGATAAGCCTGGTATAGTAGCAATAACAATGCATGCAGATTGGTGTGGTACTTGTCAAGCACTTAATCCGAAATTAGAAAAAGTAAAAGCTGACCTGAAAGATAAACGGGTTCTTTTTACGAGATTTGATTTCACAGACGAATCTACAATTAAGCAATCTGAACTGATGGCGAATTGGATTGGGCTTGGAGATCTTTTTAAAGAGCGAAAAGAGGAGGGTAAAACCGGATTTGTAATTTTAATTAATGCAGATACATTTGAAGTGTTGGAAAGGATTACAAATAACAAAGATGAGGATGGTATCAGAAATGCAATTGAAGCATACTTATAAGTTACGCATCTCTAAATTTTAAATCTTGGCTTTGAAGTATAAAGTAAAAAAGCACCCCGATAATCTTGGGGTGCTTTTTTATTTAATGTAGAAGTTAATTACTGTGGGTTATTCACCTAGAAATTGCTCACCCGCTTCAGGGATTACAACATCAGTATCACAGTACTCTTTTGTAAACTCCTTGAATTCCTCAGGATCTCCGGTCAGGGGAGGAAATGTGCCGTAGTGAATGGGCACGGCAAGCTCTGCGCCAATCATTTCGCAGCAAAGAGCTGCTTCCTGTGGACCCATTGTGTAGTGATCACCCATCGGAACAGCTACAACATGGGGCTCATAAATTGCGCCGTAAATTTCAAGGTCACTGAATATATTAGTGTCACCCATGTGATAGAAACAGATATCATCTTCAAATGAAAGAACGAGTCCGCCGGCTTCACCTGCATAATCCCCCTGAAAAGAAGAGCTGTGATTGGCATTTACCAGGGTTACCGAAAAGTCTTCAAAATCGACCGTACCCCCTTTATTAAACTCTATTCGTTGCTCTTCTTTCAGCCCATGTTTTTTGAGCAGTTGCGACAACTCAACCTGCGCAACCACTGTACATCCTGTTCTCTTTGCAATTTCTAAAGTATCCCCAACGTGATCTTCGTGTCCGTGGGTTAAAAGAATGTAATCTACATCGTCGGGGTTTTTGAATTCATCAGGAGTTGTAGGGTTCTGTGAAAGAAAGGGGTCAATGTAAATAACTTTTCCTGTTTGCGATTCAAGTCTAAAAGCTGAATGTCCCAGCCACCACGCTTTTATTTTCGTTTTCATTTTTCTCTTTTTTGATTTGTGTTAGATATATACAACTTAATAAACAGATCAATTAAAGTAATCGTTGACAAATAATTAAATGTATGTTATTAATATACAGTTACCCGTTGTAAAAAGAACATTATGCAACCTTTTACTGAACGAGTAATGAATGCATTTGTTCAGTGTAATATTAACCTCTAGCGGAATGAGTTATGTCTAACAGAATAAAAATCCATCCTGAAAATCCAAAGAAAAAACAAATTTTTGAATTAGTTGATGAACTGCTCAATGAAGGAGTTTTGATGATACCTACAGATAGTCAGTATGCGTTGGTTTGTGATTATCAAAATAAAAAAGGAATGGATCGAATTCGGCAGATCCGACAAATGGGAAAGAAAGATCACTTGTCTGTAATGTGCC